>WGBF01000222.1 GCA_015494485.1 bacterium
AACCCACCGAACATGTGGAAGATTACTGGCAATTATTTTATTTAACCGGCCAGGCCGAACATTATCTGAACACGGAAATTTCTTCCTGGATAAACCAACAACTGGGCTCACCCGCCATGCGAAAAGTGTACGGGTATTTATTTGCAAACGTGTGGCGCAATCCTGCCTGGCTTCGTCACGCCATGCCCATTACCGGTAAGGATTCCCATCGGTATCATCAATATGCGCGGTGGTATCAGCTCCATTATTTACGCCTGTATGCCCAAACCGTGCAGTCGGGCTATGAAGCCTGTGCCGATTCCGCCAATGCATCAGCCCGGTGGCTGGCCGTAACATCCCGAATGCTGGAAAATACATTCCCGGAATTTGGCACCGACGTCATTCATGCAGAATTTGACCCCTATTTAACCGCCGCCCTGGAACTGGAAGCCATCATCGTTGCCAGTCAATTAGAGGAATTCATGAGAGCGGCCTACGGGAGTAACTGGTTTGAAAATCCGGAAAGCGGAAAATTTTTGAAATCCCTCTGGTGGCGAGGTAATGAAATCACCATTCAATATATTTTAAAGAAAATTAATATGCCCCATTTAACCGCAGAATACGTCATTTCCACACCGAATTAAGCCCCGGCAGGCCGTAATTCATTTCAATATTTCGAATTTCCCTCAATTCACGTTTCGCCGCTGTCGATAATATGCAAAAATGGTATAAAAATTTTGGATGATATAGTTCAGACAACTTATATGTATTCCATGGACAACCTTTTATGAAATTCAATGCCGAAACAGTCTTATCTTCGCGGATGAAGAATGCCCTTCATTCAACGCTGTATAAGTTGTACCTCAATTATCCCAAAGGCGTGTTTTATTGGGATAGTCAGGAAGACCAAATCTGGGTAAATCATCGTTTTCAAAAACTCCTTCTGCTCCAGGATATTACCATTAGTCGGGAAGACTTTTTGAAATACCTGGAACCCTCTGCAAAACATATTTTTTCTGTCAACGGTACTACACTGAAAACCACCATTGACATTTTTCCACCCACCCGCATAGGCGGTGACCGGGCGAAATTGTCGTTATTCCTTCAACCTGTTGAGGATGCGCAGAATCAGCGCATTGGCATCCTGGGTATTGAATACACCGTTGACAAATTTCCCCTGGAACGCGTGTTCAACATTGCTAATCAATTTCAGCAGGTTGCCCTGCGCACCCGACAGCGCAAAAAAATTCTCCAGGCCATTTGCGATTTGCTGGTGGAAGAAGGCAAATTTTTGCTGGCCTGGATCGGCGAAGCGCAACCGCGCAAAAACCGCGTTGTTCCCATCTGCTGGAGCGGTCAAGGGGATTATCTGGAAAACATTCGCATTACCCTGGATGACTCCCCCACAGGCAAAGGGCCCACAGCCATCGCGGTAAAAACGCAACGTATGTTTATCTGCCGGGATACCGAAAACGACCCCGCCTTTGCCCCCTGGCGGGAGCAGGCCCTTGCCCGCGGTTTTTTATCCACCCTGGCGTTTCCGTTTCGGGATGAACTGGACAACATCCTGACACTCAACCTGTATGCCCATGAAAAATTCCACTTCGATGAGAACGAAATTCAACTGATTGAACATCTGGTAAACGACCTGATTTTTGCCCTGGAAGTATTGCACAAACGCAAGGCACTCCAGCAATCCCTGCGAAATCTGGAAAAAGAACACTGGAAAACCACCCAGTTTTTAAGCACTTCACTGGACGGTTTTTTGTTAATCGACCAAAAGGGCATTATCCGGGATGTTAACCCCGCTTATTGTTCCATCAGCGGCTACACCTTTCCGGAACTCATCGGAAAACCTTTAAACATGCTGGAATTTTCCTCTGAGCTCCCCGAAATTCAGCAAAAATTAAAATCCTGGTTTCAACACAAACAGGGGCGGTACACAACAACGCACCGCACCAAAACGGGTGATCCGCTCCAACTGGAAGTGAGTTATTGCACCATCGAATCCGGACGAAAAAAATACATTGCCTCCTTTATCCGCAACATTACGCCGGAGAAAAAATTAATCAAACAACTGGAAAAAAGTGAACGACAGTACCGGGAACTGGTGGAAAATTCCCCGTTTATTTACGGCATTTTGCACAATGACCACATAGTGTACATCAACAAAACGGGTGAGGAAACATTTCAGCGGATTTTAGGAGAACCGGTACTGGGTAAACACAAAAAATTCTTTCTTTCTGCCAAAGAGTACCAGAAATCCCTGGAACGGATGGAGAAAATTCAGGCCGGAGAAACCGTGAACTACCCGGTAGAACTCCAATTTACCGACCGGGAAGGGAAAATCTGGTATTTTGAATTATATATCATCTATGCCGATATTCAGGACCCTCACAATGTCCATTTCCTTTTAAGCAATATTACCGAGCGGAAGAAATCACAGGAAGCCTTGCTTCGGAAAGATCGCATTCTGGAAGCGGTGGGTTTTGCTGCTACGGAATTTTTAAACAATGACTTTGAACACGCCGACATTCAGCGAGTGCTGGGGTATCTGGGGGAAGCCACCCATGCTGACCGGGTGTACATCTTTCGCAACCACCAGGACGATGCCGGGAATTTACTTACCTCTCAATTATACGAATGGGTAAACGACGGGATTGAACCGTTTATCGATTCCCCGGAATTGCAAAATATTCATTATGAAGAATCCGGATTTGGACGGTGGGTCCAGGAGCTATCCCAAGGGAATTTAATTATGGGTAACATTGAGGATTTTCCGGCATCCGAACGGCCTTTTCTGGAAGCGCAGGACATCAAATCCATTCTTGTGATGCCCATTTTTGCCGGAAACATATGGTGGGGCTTTGTTGGCTTTGACAATTGCACCTCTCAATTCCTGTGGTCCTCCGCTGAAATTGAAACCTTACGGGTTGCTGCCAATCTAATTGGGGCTTCCTTAAACCGAATGAATATTGAAAAAGAACGGAATTTGCTTGCCCAGGCACTTAAAAACATCAATGACGGAGTCGTCATTACCGACTTAAATCGTTCCATTGTATATGCCAACAATGCCTTTTTGCAGATTTTTGGTTACCCCGAAAACACCATTACCGGGCAACCCCTCTCCTTCCTGTTTGATGAAGAAAACATGAGCATTGGAGTCGAAGAGATTTTTCAAAACACTCTGGACAAAGGCTGGCAGGGAGAAGTCTACTGTAAACGAAAGGACGGAACCCCCTTTACGGCCTATTTAAGTACTTCGGTACTTAAAGATGCCAGTGGAAACGCCACCTCTCTCATTTTTATCCTCCGGGATATTAGTGAATACAAACTGTTGCAACGGCAATTACAACAGGCCCAAAAGATGGAAGCCATTGGCCGCTTGGCCGGCGGCGTGGCCCACGATTTTAACAACCTGCTGACAGTCATTACCGGATATTCGCAACTCTTGCTGGCACAGATCCCCGAAGATTCTCCCTATCACAGCGAATTGAAGCAAATTTATGCTGCGGGGGAACGGGCATCCGAATTAACCAATCAGCTTCTGGCGTTTAGTCGGCAGCAAATGGTAACTCCCAAAGTGTACGCTATAAACGCTCTGGTCACCGAAATGGAAAAGATGATTCGGCGGCTGATTGGTGAAGACATCAAAGTTACTACACGCTTACAGAAAAATGCCGGGAACATCCGAACCGACCGGGGACAATTTCAGCAAATATTATTAAATCTGGTCATTAACGCCCGGGACGCCATGCCCAACGGTGGCGAACTCATCCTGGAAACCGGGCAAATCCGGGTTGACGATGCGTTTATCCAGCGCCATCCCGGGGCCCGAAAAGGGGTATTTAGTTATTTGCGCGTTCGGGACACGGGCATTGGAATTCCTGAGAAACACCTAAGCCGTATTTTTGAGCCTTTCTTTACTACAAAAGCCAAAGGTAAAGGAACCGGTTTGGGTCTGGCCACGGTGTATGGTATTGTAAAACAAAACAAAGGGTACATCTGGGTAGAAAGTCAGGTGGGTAAGGGCACCACATTCGATGTGCTGTTCCCGCTTGTAAACGAAGCCGAATCCCATGAAACCGAAAAATCCCCCCAATTACCTGCACTGGTCTCTGAATCCAATAAAACCATTTTAATTGTCGAAGATGACAATTGGGTGCGGCAATTAGTGCGGAATATTCTGGCCTCTGCCGGTTACACCATTCAGGAAGCCCATAACGGCGAAGAAGCCCTGGTACTGCTACAACAACACTACCCCAATATTCATCTGGTTATTACGGATATTATCATGCCGGAAATGAGTGGTTTCGAATTGGGGAAACATATCGAACGCCACTATCCCGGTGTGAAGGTATTGTACATGTCCGGTTATTCTGAAGAACTGACCAAAAACAACGACCGGCGGCTTACCACGGCTAATTTTCTGAAAAAACCGTTTACCCCGGCGGATTTGCTCAACAAAATCAAAACATTGCTTAAGCAGGTGTCCGTTTAGTCGGTCGAATTAACCCGTAAAACACCACAGTTCCCGCCAGAATAATCGCGCCGTTAATGTAAAAAATGGCCTGAATGTTCACGGCATCGTAAATAACACCGGAAAATATGGGGGCAAAAATCATTCCCGTACTTAGCGCCATGTTGAAATACCCCATGGCACTGCCCATGCCTATCTGGCGTCCAAATTCCACCACCAATGCCACTGCTGCCGGAAATGCCAGTGCCCCCCCGATACCCATGATCAGATTCAAAATCAGTAATTGCACAAACGAATGCGCGTAAGGAATCAGGAACAGCGAAATCGCCGCCAGGACCATTCCGACCAGAATAAACGGAAGTCGCCACCCGGTTTTATCCGATAACCTGCCAAACGGCTTCTGGAACAATGACATTAACAACATGTTAATGGACAACAGAATGCCAATATTGGAAAGGGATTGTCCCACGGCAGCGGCATACAGAGGGAAAAATGAAATAATGGTGCCCCGCGCCAGCGTCATCACAAACCGGAACCACAACACGCCCATAATTTTCCGCGACTGAACAACCTGTTTTAAATTTTCCCGAAAGGACCCACTGCTTCTCTTTTTACGCGTCCCATGTTGTTCCGGTAAAAATCGAAATGCCAGAAAAGCCGCAAAACCGGACAGGACGGTGAGTGCCAGAAAAGCCGCAGACTCCCCAAACCAATCCGTGAGAACCCCGCCCAGCAACGGTCCTACCCCCAGGCCGGTCATGGTAGCAATGGAAAATGTACCCATCATCTCCCCTTCCTTTCCCCGTCGGGCCAGCTCCCCGGCGTAAGCCATGGCAATGGGAATGACCATCGCGGAGGCCATACCATGCAACAACCGCAACCAGATAAGTTCAATGATATGGTGCGTAAACAAATAGCCGATGGAAATAAGGGAATAGAGAATCAGCCCCATAACCAGAAATTGCTTTCGGCCGTGCTTGTCACTATGGTAACCCACAATTGGCATGGTAATGGTCCGGGAAAGGGAAAATCCGGAGAATACCAGTCCCAGGGCAACACCTGCGGCGCCCAGACGGGAAGCGAAAATGGGCATCAGGGGCCCAATAATGCCCAGCCCCAGCATGGCGGCAAAAACGGTTAGAAACAGTATCCAGAATTCGGTGGGATACGTCGATTGTGCATCGGTTGATTTCACGATTCAAAATAGAGGTAGTGGCAACCGGTATTACCCCGCAAGGGAATGGTTTCCGGTTGCCGAATGCTTTTGGTTATGCAACGGCCCGGTGCTTCTGGATGAAATTTTTCACTTCTGCTTCAATCGCATCGGCCAGTTGTTCAATTTCCTTTTTCATTTCTGCTTCCGGTAAATCTTTGAGGGTTGGGTCCTCAAAATTCCAGACTTCCAGGTGATACTCATAGGGAATTTGCGGAAGTTTGTCCTGGAGAGAGGGATGCATAGCGACCAGAATTTCAAACGGCTGCCGTTCCACCACCTCATACCGTTTGGAAAAGTAATAATTTAAGTTAAATCCCCGTTCGGAAAGCACTTCATGGACCAGATAATGAATGCGATTGGGTTGCAGCCCAAAACTAATGGCTTCAAACGCGTCGCGCCCGTGGCGCTTTAAATAGGCTTCGGCAATTAAACTGCGGCACATGTTGCGGTCCGAAACAAACGCGACCATTTTCCGCTTGCTCATTGTCTATCCTCCGGCTCTATGTCTTATTCACAACAGGCTTCAATAATAATGGATTACCATAAATTCCGCAAGGTTTTGTTTTTTAAGCTCGCCAGGTTGCGCAACATTCGGGCCTGGCGGTTGCGAATAAAGCGGCATCGGTACACTACGCGGGGAAGCGCGCCCAGTTTTAATTTAAATTGCGCGATGGAGGGAATCTCCATGCCCCCCAAATCATACCATTCCAGTCCCGCAGCAGAATACGTGGTCATCACATGCCAAATCAATTTTAATGCGGCCAGGCTTCCGGTTGTATCCAGTCGGCGTGCCAGCATTAACCCGTACACCGTATTACCATAGGGGATTACCACCGTGGCTGCCTGCAGCGTACCGTTCGCTTCGATTCCGGGCACAACACCCAGCTCGGTTTCTTCCAGCGCCGTAATGAACCGTTCGAACTGGCGGCGGGACAAAGGCGGTTTTTTATCATGCCGCCCATACACGCCCTGCAGCAGGTCATAAAACGCAGCAGCCGGTGTAGAGGGCATTACCGTAAGTGATTCCATTTTTCGCGCTTTTCGAATCAACCGCCGTTCTTCACTATCCATTGCCTGAAGCGTTTCTTCCGGGTCACCGATCGGTAACAAACCGCTGGCCTGTACCTGAATTTCCCACCCCCGCCACACATAGGGTAAACACAGCGGAGTACCCGGCATGGACACGCATTCTGCCATGTGAAACTGGTGTTCAATATGCTCCAGGAACTGTGCCACATCATTCATGCGGTGATAAACCGACGGCGCAGTGGCAATGACCGGCAGGTAAAACGCAAAAAAGGGGACAGTACTGAATTCTTTACCCAGCCGCCGGCGTACGAAAAAAACGCCTCCGGCGCGCGGCTGATTGTTTTCCAGCAACAACAAACGGCGTGGATGATAGCGGAACACCCGGTGCATTACGGCTAAAAATCGCTCGTCCCAGCTAAACGGGACGGCAGGGACTTCGTGCAGAAAGTGCCGCCAGCGGGAATCATCACCTGCAGGAATGTCCAGCCATTCCGTCGCCACGGATTCCCCTTACACAATTCCCAGCACTTTTAATATAATGGCTTTCTGAACGTGCAAGCGGTTCTCAGCTTCATCAAACACAATGGAATTGGGGCTTTCCAGTACGTCATCGGTTATTTCTTCCCCGCGATGTGCCGGCAAACAGTGCATAATCAGGGTGTCCTTGTGGGCATGTTTCACCAGTTCCGCATTGACCTGATACGGCAGGAAAATTTCCCGGCGCGCTTCGGCTTCTGCCTCCTGCCCCATGCTGGCCCACACATCGGTGTAAATAACATCCGCATCGGCTACGCCGGCCACCGGGTCGGAAGTCCATTCCACTGTTCCCACACCGGAGGTTTTTGCCCGCTGAAAGGTATCGGGATCTGGCTGATAATTTTCTGGGGTTATTACCGTTAAATGAAAGGGGATGCGGAGGGTAAGGTTAATCCAGGAATGGGCCACATTGTTGCCATCCCCAATAA
>WGBF01000223.1 GCA_015494485.1 bacterium
ACCGTGGCAATCAAACCACCGACCACCAGCAGTGTTACCTGCAACACGTCTGTCCATGCCACGGCACTTAATCCTCCGTATAACGAATAGGCAACCGCAATCCCTGCCAGAAACAAAATGGCGGGTAGAATCAAGGAACCATCCCCAGCTCCAACAATGGTATCGATGGCTTTTCCGCCCAGAAAAAGCACGGAAGTCAGGTTCACAAAAATAAACAGGGCAATCCAGAAAATTGCCAGAATGGTTTTCAGTTCTGTACTAAACCGCTTTTCAATAAACTCCGGGATGGTGTACAGTTTCTTTTCGATGAAAATAGGTAAGAAGTATTTGGCGACAATCAACAGGGTGGCAGCCGCCATCCATTCGTAGGAGGCAATGGCCAATCCGATGGCAAAACCGGACCCCGCCATGCCAATGAATTGCTCAGCAGAGATATTCGCTGCAATCAGCGAAGACCCAATGGCCCACCAGGGCAAGGCTTTACCTGCCAGAAAATAATCGCGGGAATCTTTTTCATGCCCTTTGCGGGTGCGGGATACCCAGAGCCCCAGGGCCACAATTCCCACAATGTACAGCACAAATACGCCGTAATCCAGAACAGCAAATTCCATTACAGGCTCCTTTCATTCCTGTTCCCATAAATTTATTTGCGTGCTTTTAGCAGTTTAACCAGATACACCCCATGGGATGGGATAGTGGCAGAAATTTCCTGCTGCGCCCGTCCAACCGTCTGACGGCGCCACACGTCGCGCACCTCAACCCCCTGCTGAATACCAGCCACACGCAGGGGAAATACCACCTTCCGGGTTTGCGATGCCAGATTAAACAAGCCCACCGCCAGATTACCATCGGCTAATTTTTTTAAATACGCCCGAACCGAATCCTGCTCCCACACCGTGCGCGCCTGGTATCCCAGTGCATCCTGGTCAATGGCAATTATTTCCGGATTGGTAATCAAATTCAGGGTAAACGCATCCAGGCGCTCCAGGTCGCACCCCAGCAATAAGGGAGCGGAAAGCAATGCCCACAGGCTGATGTGCGTGTACTGCTCATCCGGGGTCAATCGGGTGTAATGGAGGTTGTTCCCCCACCCCAGCCAGCCAATAATCAGCATATCCGGGTCGTTCCAGTGGCCGGGACCGGCGTAGGGTGCGGTTTTATCCTGTTGAAACCCAATTTCCGCCATCCGCTCCCAGGTATCCCAGATGTCCCCGGTCGTTCGCCAGAGATTACCGCCCACACGCGCTCCCCATTCCCACACCTTCCCATTGCCATATTCACAGATGGAATACACGATATCGCGGGAAACATCACGCAATGCGCGTCCCATTCTGGCATACGGGGGAATGAGTTCGGCGGGGTCATTGACGTCTTTCATCAAATCCCGGTAATGGCACAAATCATATTTCAAATAATCCACACCCCAGCGGGCAAAGGTTCGGGCATCCTGATCTTCATGCTGGTAACTCCCCGTGTAACCGCCACAGGTAAGCGGTCCCGGCGAAGAATAAATGCCAAATTTTAACCCCAGCGCGTGAATGGAATCCCCCAGGGCTTTCATATCAGGGAATTTGGCATTCGTGAGGATTTCCCCATTGGGAGCACGGCCAGGTTGTGTGCTATTGCCGGGAATTTCCCACCCGTCATCCACATTCACAAATTGCCATCCAAAATCCGCCAGATGGTATTTGACTAATGCGCGGGCTGCCGCCTGCACCCGGTCCTGGGTCACGGCCAGTCCCCACACATTCCAGCTATTCCACCCCATCGGCGGAGTTAATGCCAGCGTATCTCCAATAACCAAACGGTAGGTGTGCGACGCGCTTCCATACCTGTTGCGAACGGTTACCCGCACCCGATACGTCCCCCGCTGGAGGACTTTTCCGCGAAGGATGCCATTCCGGGCGTCCAGGGAAATGCCCGGAGGTAACCCGTGGGCGGAAAACGCCATGGGCCGTGCCCCGCTGGCGGGAATACGAAATATAAAGGGGTGGCCCGGCCGCTGGCCGTACACGTAGGGAGGATTCAATGCCAGGGCCTGAGAATGCGGCGGCGTTAAAATGTAGGGAATGCCTTCTGCAAACTGGAATTGCTGCTGGCTGTGCTCCAATTGAACCACGTAGCGCACTGTGGTGGAATGGGAACGCTCCCGAAAGCGGAACTGCATTTCCTGAACATCGCCGGGCGCCAGCTCAATCGGGTGGGTTTCTGATCGCAGTGTTTTTTCCGCCACGTTATCCTGCACCGTAAGGCGGAGTGTACCCTGCATAGGGTATTTCCGGGAACGGTTCCTGAACATAACCTGCTTTTCCCATCCGGAAGCTGTTTTTTGAAACACACCCGGATTATACGTTACCTGTAAATATTCCAGAATATCCGCCATGGCAATGCGCAAATCCCCGGAGTAGATACCGCCGGGCCCGCCCCAGTTGTAAACCCGAATAGCGATGACGTTTTCGGCATCCCAGTGGATTCGGGGATCGGTGACCGCCAGTGCATACCGACGGGGCACGTCCCACAGCGAATGTTTTCGGGAGGCAAACGTATCCGTGGGTACAGCATTGGGGGGAACTGCGTGGTTGTTTTCTCCAATCAGGTGGCCGTTCAAGTACACCTGGTCAAAATCATCAATTTTCCCCAGATGAAAAACCAGGCTGTCTTTTAAATACGCGGACTGTTTTAATGTGGAGGGAATTACCACATGAATCCGGTACCAGGCAAAGCCGGCTTTTTTCGGGTATCCCTGGTCATTCCACCAGCGGTTGACGGCAATGGTGTCCCAGGTTGCATCGTTGTAATCCGGTTGGGCAAATCGGGCGCTATCGCCCCAATGGAATTTCCACCCCTGCGTCAACGGTACGGCGGATTGACCGAAAAGCGGTAAGATTGCTGTGAATAAAACAATGAAAACCGTGTGTAAGAGGTACTTCTGATTTTGGACGAACTGCATGCTTTTCTCCGACTAAAATTTCAAAGAATTTATGAAAGCACTTTTCAAAATTCATGAAGGAATTTTTTTCCAACTACCGGCGTTGTTATTTGGCGAGAATGTCCACGATGAAATCGCACCTCACCTTTTGATATTGTCCTATTCTAACGGCAATTCAACATCGCGTCAGCCTTCATTTCGATCCGTAATTCGTTCAAAATACAACTACTTAACTATTCAGTAA
>WGBF01000224.1 GCA_015494485.1 bacterium
GTGCATGGGGTGCCGCACGCTGGCCACCAACACTTCGGTTTCGAATCCGTAATTGGTGTAAATTTGCACGATTTGTTCAATTAGCCCCATGCCATCGCTACTGATGTCATCCAGGCGGCCCACAAAGGGACTGACAAACGTTGCTCCTGCCCGTGCTACCAGAATGGCCTGCGCCGGGGAAAACACCAGGGTCATGTTCACCCGAATGCCTTCTTCATTTAAAATTTTACAGGCTTTCACGCCATCCCGCGTCGTGGGCAGTTTAATGACAATGTTGTTGGCAATTTTCACCAGTTCGCGGGCTTCTTTGACCATGCCCTCCACATCGGTCGCCAGCACTTCGGCACTCACGGGTCCGGGGACAATTTCACAAATTTTCTTCAGATTTTCGTACGGGTCACCCGGTTCCCGGGACAACAAGGTTGGGTTGGTGGTCACGCCATCCAGAATGCCCATTTCGGCAGCATCTTTAATTTCATCCAGGTTGGCTGTATCAATAAAAAATTTCATGAGGTTTACCTCCAGTGTTATGCGTAATGATTTCGGGTATCGTATTCCACCGCTTCCAGAATCAGGCCCCGGGCAGGGGCTGCCGGGCCAGCCTGGGTACGGTCACGGGAATGAAAAATAGCCTCAAACTCCTCCAGCGAAATTTTCCCCCGGGCACAATCCATCATGGTACCCACCAGCGTCCGCACCATTCCGTGCAGAAAGCGATTGGCAGCAATGCGGTAAACCAGCAGTCCATCCTTGTAAAACCAGCGGGATTCGTACACAATGCACCGTTTGTGGTTGCTCTGGACTTCCACACGGGAAAAGGCGCCAAAGTCGTGTTCACCGATAATCATTGCCGCCGTGCGATGCAGCAGGTCTTCATCAAAGGGGGAAAAGAACTGCCAGGTCATATTGCGTAACAGGGCTGTTCGTTGGGGAGAAATGTAATACTGATAAATGCGTTTCCGCGCGTCAAAACGGGCATTAAAATCGGGCGGAACCTCCTCAGCCGATTTTACCACAATGTCGCGGGGGAGATAGGCATTTAACCCCATTTCGATGTTGTGCAGAGGAAGGGCTTTGCGGATTTTAAAACTGGCTACCTGGCCCCGGGCGTGTACACCGGCATCGGTTCTGCCTGCGCCGGTGATGGTGGTCTGTTCACCGGTTAAACGCGTAATGGCTTCCATTAAGCGCCCCTGAACCGTATCCGCATTTTCCTGCCATTGCCAGCCATGGTAATTGGTTCCTTCGTATTCCACCACGATTTTAATATTGCGCATTTGTTGACAGCCGCTTCTTATTTTAAAGCTGCCAAAATTAACATATAGTTGGCACCGAATGAAGCCAAATATAATAATTTTCAAGGCCAAATCAAAATGGGCAGCCGGGCAAGGAAGGGGCCGGCATCCTTTTCGAAAGCACCTTTACGGGGACATGCCTTCCGGCCTTAAAACAGACCATGAAAAAGCACGTTATTGCCTGTTAACGGAGGAATAATGAATTGCTGAGACCGTTCAGGAGTAGTGTTCCGTAACCCGCTATTGGTGGGTATTCGCCGGTTTTACAAAACCGCAATGCCAGTGATTTTGCGCGCGTATTTCTGCAATCCTTTAACGGGGGACTTCCACGTAGGCAATACGTTCGTTTTCGCCGCCAAAACGATTCCAGAGGCGCAATTTCAGAACAGAGCCCGGTTTTGCGCGGTTAAGCAATTCCTCAAACTCCTGGACAGAGCGGATGGGTTTGTCGTTTACGGAGAGCAGCACTTCCCCGGTAAAAACGCGTCCGGCATCCGCCGGCGAATCCGGGTAGACTTTTTCAATTAAAATCCCGCTGGATAACCCCAGACTGCGGCGCTCTTCTTCAGAGATATCTTTTAACACCATCCCTAAATTTTTGAACTTTATCGGCTGGAGTTTTTTCTCCGGCACCTCCACGTTCTCCTGTAACGGCGCCTCTCCCAGGGTTACCGTAATTTCAATAGGTTTGCCGTCCCGCCAGATGGTCAGCCGCACTTTATCCCCGGGATGGTGTCGGGCAATCTTCACCTGGAGGTCATTCACGGACATCACCTGCTGGCCTTCCACACCGATGATGATGTCACCCTGCCGAATTCCCGCCTGCTGGGCCGGATATCCCGGCTGAACTCCCTGCACCAGGGCTCCCATGGGTCGCGGCAGGCCCACGCCCTTTGCCAGCGCATCCGTCACATTTTCGATGCTGACCCCCAGAAAACCACGCCGCACTCGACCGTACAGCAGCAGGTCGTCCGCCACTTTGCGGGCCAGATTAATGGGAATGGCAAATCCGTAGCCCTGGTACAATCCGGTACGGGTGGCAATAGCGGTATTAATGCCAATGACCTCCCCGTTCAGGTTCACCAGGGCGCCGCCACTGTTTCCCGGATTAATCACGGCATCGGTTTGAATAAAATTTTCAATGCGGTATTGTTCATTAATAATGCGAATGTCCCGCCCAAAGGCAGAAATAATACCGGCAGTTACGGTGGACGTAAAATTGAGGGGATTGCCCACTGCCATTACCCATTCGCCAATCTGAAGGCTATCAGAATTGCCAATGACTGCCACCGGCAAATCTTTAGCTTCTACCTTAATTAAGGCAATGTCGGTGGTGGGGTCTGCACCGACCAGGCGCGCGGTAAATTCCCGCTTATCGTACAACACCACCCGCAATCCCTGGGCGCCTTGCACCACATGGTAGTTGGTTAAAATGTAGCCGTTTTCGCTAATGATAATTCCCGAACCGGTACCGGGTTGAAACTCTTCTTCCGGGGTTTCCGAATCGCCTTCGCCTTCCTTGTCCTTTTTGGGAGGCAAAAACCAGTGAAAATTCCGAAACGATTTGGGCATTTTCCGGGTGGAGTGAATGGACACCACGGCCGGTAAAATGCGTTTTGCGGCAGCAATAAAAAAGGGATTGGGATTTACCCACCGGCCGGGTGCTTCCAGTTCCGGTGGAGCAATGGTTCCCGGAGTCAACGGGCCATGGCGCCAATTAATGGTATCCCCCGAGGACGGAGCATTTTGTAAAGGTTCTGACGGTGCTTTTGAAACCGGCGGAACAGCTTCCTGCGACGGTGCAGTTGTATCTGCAGGCACCTCCGCTTGTGGCGGAGAAGGCACAGGGGGTACAGCAGCCACCTGGGGCGGATTCCCCGGGTACGAATTCATCGATAATACAATGATATATACCACTCCCGCCACCATCAACAGGCTGGTCAGTGCAATGGCAAGTTTTTTCAAGAAGTCCATGGCCCTCTCCGCTTTCAGCATCAGGTTAAAATAACACGTTAATAATCTTCAGACAAATTTTTCAACATCAGAAGGCGCAATAAATTCAATACGGCCATGGTGGCAGCCGCTACGTAGGTTAAGGCTGCAGCGTTTAACACCTTGCGGGCACCTTCCAGCTCCTCCGGAGCAACCAGCCCATGATTTACCAGTTGCTTGAGCGCCCGGCTGCTGGCATTAAACTCCACCGGCAGCGTCACCACGTGGAACAACACCACACCGGTAAACAACACAATGCCCAGGTCCATTAAAAATGGCGTACTGAACAGCAAACCGATGAAGAAAAGCGGAAAGGCCATCCAGGAACCCAGATTGGTAGCCGGTAAGATGGCATGGCGCAACTGCAATGGCATATACGCCGTGGCGTGCTGAATGGCATGGCCAACTTCATGCGCCGCAACACTTGCCGCAGCAATAGAGCGTTCCCGGTAATTGGCTGTGGAGAGGCGCACGGTTTTGGTGCGCGGGTCATAATGGTCTGAGAGCTCTCCGGGCACTTCTTCAATTTGCACATCCGTTAACCCATTGCGCCGTAAAATTTCGGCAGCTATTTGAGCTCCCGTTAACCCATGGGAATTGGGAATGCGGCTGTATTTGGCATACGCGCTACGGACCTTGCTCTGGGCATACAAGGCCAGAATTAACGCGGGGATTAGCAAAATCATTGTAGGGTCAAACAAAAACATACGTCACCCTCCTTCTGGATTATATTAACCCTGTATCCAATGTATATATAAAATGTTTCAATGGAGCAATCAAATGAAAATTTTATACTCCGGATACGTTAAACCCTTGTTTTATTTCACCCTAATTCATTTGATTCTTTCGCCATCGTTTTCTAATTCAGGTATTCCTTACGCAAAAATAGGTTTTTGGGTTCTGTTTGTAAACTTAAAAAGAACGGGCATTTGGTCGAAATCCCGATTACCAAAGCGTGCTTAAATAATTCACAATATCGAAAAAGATAACGATTACCCCAATGGTTTAGAAAACTTGCACTGGGCTTACCCCGCCAATTTTTCCGTTTTCGCAGAAGCACTTCCCGGAACAGGCAGTGTACGAAAAACCATTTCCTGTTACACAATGTGCCCGGTATTTCCTAAATTACCCCCTGCGTGCAGTGAACCGATTCCGGAAGCACAGCATTTGCATAATCGTTAACTCAAAAGGATATTGCAACCACCATGGGCGTTACGGTTTTGCTGGATGGCTACAATTTAATTCATTCCGGGCGTTTTCCGGGTCGCAAAGGTCGCAGCCTGGAAGAACAACGGGACTACTTCATTCACCTCATTCGCCAGTATGCCACGCAAAAACGCCGTCAGTGCATTGTCGTTTTTGACAGCAAAATGCCATTTTCCCGCCAACGTAAAAAGCTGGGTCGGGTGGAAGTGCGATTTTCTCCGCCAAATAAAGAGGCCGATCAGGTTATTCAGGAAATCATTCGCCGCAGTAAAAATCCGCGCACTCTGGTGGTGGTGAGTTCCGACCGTGCCATTCAACACACCGCAAAAATTCACGGTGCATCGTTTTTAAGCAGTGAAGCGTTCTGGGAAGAGGAAGCCCCTTACCACCCCACTCAAAAGGCGTCCGCACCTTCCGACGAACCAGAAGCCGAAAAACCGGACGCCAATCTTTCCGACGACCAGATTCAGGAATGGTTAAATCTTTTTTCGCAACGGGATGAAGAAGATGGGTAGGTTCTGGGACAACCGGCAGTGGATTTACGCCCTGATTGGCGTGGCTATTGTGTTAATCAGTGGTCTTTACGTCTGGAATGTGCTCTCCTTAAAGCGGGTTCAGGACCAGATGCGCCAGCAACTGGAACAGCAGGCCCGTTTTGCATCTCAACTGGCTGCCCGCATGTTTGACGGAAACGTTCTGGAAACCCTGGGTCCCGGAGACGAAACCTCCCCGTCCGTTTTGTACTTTCAACAATTGCTGTGGGAACTGACCACGGAAACGGGGGTTCAGGATGCGGTTATCCTTACCCTGGATGGCCACATTTTAATTGATTCCCGCACCAATTTTACCATTGGTGACTCCCTGCGGCGTCTTCCACTGGACAGGCAGAAATGGGTGCAGGCCATTAACGGCGCCACCCCGCAACCGGACCTGGTTCAGCTTCCGGACGGTTACGTGCTGATTACCTACACCCCAATTTTAAATCCGGTGGTGGGGAATCCGGTAGCGGTGCTTGTCATGGAATATCCCACGCAGTTTTTCCACACCGTTTTGTACTTTAAACAACAGCTGGTTATCCAGGCCATTGCCGGCATTCTGGTACTCATTTTGTTTTCTGCGCTTATTATTCTAAGCATCCGCCAATTGGTGCGTACCGAACGCACCCTGCTGGAGCAACAACATCTGGCAGAACTGGGACAAATGAGTGCCATGGTAGCCCACGAAATTCGCAATCCGCTGAGCATCATTAAAGGCAGCGCGGATGTGCTGCGAAGACAATACCGTTCCGAAGACAATGAATTGTTTGACTTCATCCCTCAGGAAATTGAACGCCTGAATCGCCTGGTAAATAATTTCCTGAGCTTTGCCCGCAAACGTACGCTGGTGTTGCGCCCTGTCG
>WGBF01000225.1 GCA_015494485.1 bacterium
CTGGGCTTTTTTGATCACATGCTGGACCAGCTGGTGCGCCATTCCGGAGTGGACCTGGAGCTTAAAGTAACCGGGGATCTCCATGTGGATGAACACCACACCATTGAGGATACCGCCATTGCCCTGGGGGAAGCATTTCGTGCCGCACTGGGCCGCAAAAAAGGTTTGACCCGTTACGGGTTTGTTTTGCCAATGGATGATGCCCTGGCCCAGGTGGCGCTGGATTTTTCCGGTCGAAGCTGGCTGGTGTGGGAGGTGGATTTCCGGCGCGAAAAAATTGGGGATGTGCCTACGGAAATGTTCTTCCATTTTTTTAAATCATTTTGCGATGCCGCCGGATTGAATCTGAACATTCAGGCCAGCGGCCAGAATGAACACCACAAAATTGAAGCGGTATTTAAAGCGGTCGGGCGTGCCATGCGGCAGGCACTGCAGCGCAATGCCAATCAGGGCGTGCCAAGCACCAAGGGGATGTTATGACGGTTGGGATTATTGAATACAATGCCGGCAATATTCAATCAGTGCAGTTTGCCTTACAACGGCTGGGGGTAACACCGGTGTTCAGCCGGAATCCGGAGGTGCTGGCAAAAACAGACCGGCTGATTTTCCCCGGTGTGGGGGAGGCCAGTTCCGCCATGCAATTTTTACGGCAGGCCGGGTTGGACACGTTGATCGCGTCCTATCGCCGTCCCTTTCTGGGTATCTGTCTGGGATTGCAGCTCATGTGCGAATATTCCGAAGAAAACGACACTCCGGGTCTGGGTATTTTCCCCGTTACAGTGCGCCGGTTCCCACCCCGGGACAAAGTGCCGCATATCGGATGGAATACCATTGGTTCCCTTCTGGGGCCATTGTTTCGAGGTGTGGTGGAGCCATCGTATGTTTACTTTGTGCACAGTTATTATGCCGCGCTCTCTGAGTTTACGGTGGCTACCACGGAGTACATTTTACCCTTTAGTGCAGCGCTGCATCGGGACAATTACTGGGCGGTTCAGTTTCACCCCGAAAAAAGCGGTACCGTGGGTGAACGTATTTTACGCAATTTTTTAGAATTGAATAGCTAAACACTCAAAAACAGGTTGGGGTATGATTACCATTATTCCGGCAATTGATATTCTGGACGGCCAGTGCGTGCGGTTAACACAGGGGGACTTTTCGCAAAAAACAGTGTACCATGTCAACCCTGTGGATCAGGCGCGCTGGCTGGAAGACCAGGGGTTCAAACATCTGCATCTGGTGGACCTGGACGGGGCAAGGGCCGGTGAGGTGCAAAACTGGGGGATTCTGGAAGCCATCTGTCGTCAAACAGACCTGGAGGTGGATTTTGGCGGTGGCATTTCCTCCGAAACGGCCATTCGGGAAGCGCTGGCACGGGGGGCCAAGAAAGTGAATATCGGTTCCGCGGCGGTAAAGCAACGCATGGAATTTTACCGCTGGCTGGAGACGTTTGGGAACAATGTGATTATCCTGAGCGCCGATGTGCGCAACGAGCGGGTGATGATTTCCGGCTGGCAGGAAAAAAGCCCGTTGCTGCTGTGGGAATTGCTGGATGAATACCAGGGGAACGGCGGCAAGTGGGTGACAATTACCGATGTCAGCAAGGACGGCATGATGCAGGGGCCGTCGCGCCGTTTGTATCGCCGGGTGCGCAAAGAATTTCCTGACCTGCAGGTCATTGCCAGTGGCGGAATCCGTTCCGTGGATGATGTTACCGCCCTGGCCGAAATGGGGGTTCGGGGCGTAATCATTGGCAAAGCCCTGTACGAAGGGAAAATTACTGTAACCGAATTGGAGCCCTTTTTATGTTAACACGGCGAATTATCCCCTGTCTGGATGTTCACAACGGCCAGACGGTGAAAGGGGTGAATTTTGTGAACCTCAAGGAAGTAGGAGACCCTGTAGCCCTGGGGGCAGCGTATGCCCGGGCGGGCGCCGATGAACTGGTGTATCTGGACATTTCCGCCACGGTGGAAGCCCGCAAAACCTGGCTGGAATTGGTGCGCCGCATTGCGGAAACTCTGAACATTCCCTTTACCGTTGGCGGAGGTATTTCCAGCGTTCAGGATGTGGAACAGTTGTTAAAAGCCGGGGCAGACAAAATCAGTGTGAATTCCGCTGTGGTGAAAAATCCGGCGCTGGTGGACCAGCTTGCCCGGGAATTCGGTAGCCAATGTGTGGTAGTAGCCATTGATACCCGCCAGGAAAAAGGCGACTGGTGGGTGTACATTCACGGCGGTCGCACCCGCACGGAACGGCGGGCACTGGAGTGGGCAAAGGAGGTGGTGGACCGCGGCGCCGGAGAAATTTTGCTCACGTCCATGAACCACGACGGCACGCAGCAGGGATTTGCTCTGGACATCACCCGCGCCGTCAGTGAGCAGGTCCTTGTACCGGTGATTGCCTCTGGCGGTGCAGGCAGTATGGAGCATTTTCTGGAAGTTTTCCGCGAAGGGAAAGCCGATGCCGCCCTGGCGGCCAGTGTGTTTCATTACGGCACCATTCCCATTGCAGAATTAAAAGCTTTTCTGGCCCAGCGGGGCATTCCGGTGCGGCTGGAAAATCCGGAGCCGGTTTGAACTTTTGTGTGAACAGTGCCACGGAGAATGGGCAATACCGGTGGAAAAACACGCAGGAACTGAAAATATCCAGCAACCTATATCTGGTAAAAGTGAAAAAGGTGAGCAATGAACATTAATTTTAAAAAAGGCAACGGACTGGTCCCGGCGATTGTACAGGATGCCAATACCCGCCGGGTTTTGATGTTGGGATACATGAACGAAGAGGCGTTACGCCAGACCATTTCCAGCGGACTGGTTACCTTCTACAGCCGCAGTCGGGAAAAATTGTGGACCAAAGGCGAAACATCGGGGAATTACCTGCAATTGGTGGAAGTGCTCCCCGATTGCGATGGGGATACGCTGTTGATTAAAGCCGTGCCTACTGGCCCGGTGTGCCATACCGGAAATGACACCTGCTTTGCGGAGACCAATCGGGAATATTCCTCATTTCTGCACCAGCTGGAGGTTATTATTGAACAGCGATTGCGGGACAAGCCAGCCGGCTCCTATACGGTGGAGTTGGCCGCAGGCGGGGCGCCCAAAATTGGCCGCAAAGTAATGGAAGAAGCCACCGAAGTGTTACTGGCCGCCCTTCAGGAAGGCAGGCAACGCCTGATTGAAGAAAGCGCCGATTTACTCTACCACCTGCTGGTGTTGCTGAACACCCAGGGCATTTCCCTCAACCAGGTGGAAGAGGAACTCCGCCGCCGGCACGGGGGATGATAGGCCCTTTAAAATTTCAAATACACCGATATTACCGGACCCGCAACAGCGCCGGTAACCAGCCCGATGGTACCGCCGTAGGCAATGCTTCCCACCAGCGTTACCCCAATAATTTTGAGCTCCATGAAATTTCCCTGAATGGTATTAAAATGAATGGTATCCAGGTAGTGCCCCAGCAGGAAAAGCGGCAAATAACTGGCCAGCAGGATAACGGTACCGTCAATGGCACCGTACAACGCCCCTTTTAAACTGGTTTTGCCCGGAGGCGGATTGCCGCTTAAAATGCGATTGGTCGCCCATTCGGTCGCAACCATGCCTACGTAGGTGCTGATGAGAATGGGTGGAATGGCGGTCGCCAACACCCGCCAGGTTGCCCCGTCATCCCGAATCATCCAGTACAGGTGTAAGGCACTGATGCTAAATCCCGTCAGTGCTCCCATCCAGCGGGCAGTGGCCTGCACGGACTGCCGCCTGCCGTTTTCTTCACCGCTGGAAGCCGATTTGAGGGACATGGCGGTTGCCAGAGGGGTTAATAGGTAAAGAGGGCGGCTTCCGGGGTGTTCACGGAATTGCCTGTCCCCGCCGGCACATGCAAAAGTAACGATGAAAAGAATGAACAGAAAGGAACGGTTGGCTGTTTTCATGGTGTGTCCTTTCGTTGTCGGTTGTTACCGGAACCCCATGTGGGGGCTTTCCAGAACAAGGTAGTGATAATATTCACATAAAAGCAATGGAAAAGTCGCGGTGTGGAAAATTGAGGATGAATTCCCAGTTGGTGGGTTTTTTGAGTATTTAATGCTTACGTTGGGTTAACCCCTTCACAAATGTGCGCACTGCATCGGGGATGGAGGCCAGCGGCTGCTGTTGAATAAAGCGAATAAATGCCGAACCCACCACCACGCCATCGGCCACGGCATTGTAGCGATGCACCTGTTCGGCGGAATGGATGCCAAAGCCAATAATGTAGGGCACATCCACCATTTCCCGAAGGGCCGCGAAGAATTGCGTGGTTTGCTGTTCCGCTGCCCGGTTGGCACCGGTAACCCCGGTGTAAGCGGTGCAGTACAAAAACGCCGTGGTGTGTTCCGCCAGGAGCCGGATGCGCGCCGGCGGGGTATTGGGAGCAATCAGGTAAATATTGTCCAGGTCCGCCGCATGGAAGAAGGGCATCAGGGCATGGGCTTCTTCAAAAGGGAGGTCCGGGAGGATGACCCCATCCACGCCCGCCTGCTGGCAATCGCGGCAAAACCGTTCCATGCCGTATTGCAGTACCGGATTCAGGTAGCCCATCAGGATAATCGGCATCTGAGAGTGGCGGCGGAATTGTGCGACCTGTTCCAGAATCCAGGGCAGGGTGGTGCCGTTTTCAATGGCGCGGGTGGAAGCCGCCTGAATGGTGGGGCCATCCGCAATGGGATCGGAAAAGGGAATGCCCAGCTCCACAAAATCCACTCCTGCAGCATCCAGTGCCTGAAGAATGGGCAGGGTGGCGGCTTTTTCCGGAAAGCCGGCGGTAATATACACTGAAAACAATTTGTCCCCGCCTGCCAGGGTGCGCTGAATATGTTCCCGAAGTCGTTGACTCATTTGTTCTGCTGCTCCTTTTCCATGTGTTGAATGTAGGTTTGCATGTCCTTGTCCCCGCGGCCGCTCAAATTCACAATCACAATTTCCGCTTCTGTGGTGTGCGGTAATAATTTCGGCAAATAGGCCAGGGCATGGGCGCTTTCCAGGGCGGGAATAATGCCCTCCAGGCGGGTAAGTAAAAAGGCGGCGTCCAGCGCCTCCGCATCGCTTACTGCCAAGTATTGCACCCGTCCGCTTTTTTTCAGCAGACTGTGTTCGGGGCCCACGCCGGGGTAATCCAAACCAGCGGAAATGGAGTAGGGTAATTGCACCTGCCCGTCTGCTGTCTGCAGCAGATAGGTGCGCATGCCATGGAAGACCCCGGGCCGACCGTAGGTCAAAGTCGCGGCATGTTGCAAGGGGCCGGTTCCAATGCCGCCGGCTTCCACGCCAATCATTTGCACATCGTCGTTCAAAAACGGGTAAAACAGCCCGATGGCATTGCTGCCACCCCCCACGCAGGCCACCAGATAATCTGGTAATTTCCCCGCCTGGTGTTGAATTTGCTCCCGGGCTTCTTCCCCAATAATTTTTTGAAAATGGCGCACCAGCGCCGGAAAGGGATGGGGCCCCACAACAGAACCAATAATGTAATGGGTTGTGTCCACGTTTGTTAGCCAGTCCCGCAGGGCTTCGTTGGTGGCGTCCTTCAGGGTGCGGGTTCCGCTGGTTACTCCCACCACCGTGGCGCCCAGCATGCGCATTCGCTGCACATTGGGGTATTGCCGTTCCATATCCTCTTCACCCATATAAATGGTGCATTCCAGGCCGTATTTGGCCGCCACCGTTGCAGTAGCAACCCCATGCTGACCGGCCCCGGTTTCGGCAATGATGCGGCGTTTGCCCATGGCACGGGCCAGTAGAATTTGCCCGATGGTATTGTTAATTTTGTGGGCGCCGGTGTGCGCCAGGTCTTCGCGCTTCAGGTAAATGCGTGCCCTTCCGAAGTGACGGGTAAGGTTGGCTGCAAAATACAGCGGCGTGGGGCGTCCCACGTAATGCGTCAGTTCTTCTCGAAGGGTGCGGTTGAATGCGTCATCCTGTTTCAATTTGGAAAAGGCGGCCTGAAGCTCCTCCAGGGCTGGGCGCAGGATTTCCGGCACAAACTGGCCGCCAAATTCGTCAAAATAGCCGGCATCGTCCGGGTAATGTGTAAAATTGGAAATTGTGCTTTTGGCGTCGCGATTTGGTGTGCTCATGGGGTACCATCCTTTTGTTGAACGAATTGCGTTTCCAGCAGGTGCAAATTAAACTGCAGAACCGCCTCTTGCAGCGCGGACACTTTAGCCGGGTCCTTGTGCCCCAGTGCCCGTTCGGCTCCACTGGCCACGTCGACAATGGCCGGACGCACGCGGTGCAGTGCTTCCCGGATGTTCTCCGGGCGAATGCCCCCCGCCAGAATCAGCCGTTCCCGGGGGAGGGAAGGGGGAATCTGATTCCAGTTGAAGGCAACTCCGGTTCCACCCAGGTGCTGCGGATGATAAGCATCCAGCAACAGAAAGTCGGCCCCTTCCGGAAGGGAAAAATCCGCCGGTCCGTTTCCAATCCGCCGACAGTAAATAATCGGTACGTCCAGGGCTTCCAGCGGAAAATGGGGTGGTTCCAGATAAAGCTGAAGCCAGTTTACCTGGCTAAGGTGCAATACGCCAATGGCTTCCTCCAGGGTGGGATTAACCAGAATACCCACCGTGGTAACCGTCGGGGGGAGTGTGGCAATGATTCGGGCAGCTTCCCTCGGAGCGACGTAGCGCGGGCTTCCGGGGTAAAAATTGAATCCCAGAATATCCACCCCCAGTTCCGTTACCCTCCGGGCGTCTTCCGCATGGGTAATGCCGCATATTTTAAGTCGTGTGCGCACCGTGGGTTACCTCCTTTAGGTTTTGAATCATCTGCCGCGGATTGGGAGAGGTCATCAGCGCCTCACCAATCAGAACGCCCTGAAAACCGGCCTGAAACAACTGCAAACAGGCCTCTGCGGTTGACACCCCGCTTTCGCTAATGGCGGGGAATGATGGCGGCAAATTGGGTTTTAGGCGGAGCGAATTTTCCAGCGAAACCTCAAATGTGCGCAGGTTGCGGTTATTCACCCCAATAATCAGTTTTTCGTTGACGGGAGGTATTTTGCGCACTTCCTCCGGATGGTGCAACTCTAGCAGCACGTCCATTCCGTACCTGTGGGCCAGTTCCGTCAATTCCTGAATTTCCACGCTGGTAAGCGCAGCGGCGATGAGCAGGATAATGTCTGCCCCCATGGCACGGGATTCCACCACCTGGTAAGGCGAAATAATGAAGTCTTTCCGTAGAATGGGAAGTTCCGTGGCCGCTCGCGCTGCTTGCAAATCTGCGGCACTGCCGTTAAAAAAGCGCTGGTCGGTTAGCACGGAAATAGCCGACGCACCCCCTGCCTGATATTCCCGGGCGCGGGCGGGGACGTCCACTTGAGTGGCAATGGTACCGCGGGAGGGAGAGGCCTTTTTGATTTCGCAAATCAGGTGAAAGCCGGGGGTGGCGGTCATCTTTTCCCACAGAGAACGCACCGGTGTAGCCTGCTTTGCTTGCCGGTCCAGCACGGAGAGCGGGGTCCGTTGTTGCCGTTCCGCAAACTCCCGGCGCTTGTGGGCAATGATTTTTTCCAGAAAATTGGTGTTCATTGGTACCTCTTACACAAAGTTGCTCAAATAGGCAAAGGCCTGCAGTTTGGTCCAGGCGGCGCCGCTGTCCAGAATGGTATTGGCAAGCGCATATCCTTCTTCAACGGAGGCGACCTTTTCGGCGGCGACAAACCCGAACGCAGCGTTTAACACTGCAAATTCCCGTGCCGCATCCCGCCGTTCACCCTGTAACACCTGGCGGATGATTTCCGCATTCTCTTCCGGGGAATGTCCCATGGCATCTTCCGGTTTTAACGATGAATTGGTGGCGGGGGGCGTGAAGGTATATTGGTCAACCGTACCGCCCTGATTCACTTCCCACACCCGGGTGGGGGCAAAGGGACTTACCTCATCGTAACCGTCTTCGCTGTGGACGACCAGTGCTTTTTTGACCCCCCGCTGGGCCAGGGTATTGGCCATGAGTTCGGCCGCTTCTGCGCTAAACGTCCCGATGACCTGGCGTTTCACGTTGGCGGGATTCAACAAAGGGCCCAGTATGTTAAAAATAGTGCGAATTCCCAACGTCCGCCGGATGGGCGCAATGACCTTCATGGCGGGGTGGTAATGCGGTGCAAAAAAGAAGGTCACGCCCAGTTCGTCCGCGCAGCGCCGAGCGTGGGAAGGGGGCATTTCCACATTGACTTCCAGGGCCTTTAGTACATCCGCTGAGCCGGATTTGCTGGAAATGGCCCGATTGCCATGTTTGGCTACCGTAACCCCGCCAGCAGCTAAAATGAAAGCTGCAGTGGTGGATACATTGTAGGTGTTTTGGCCATCCCCGCCGGTGCCGCACACGTCAATGGCATCCGGATCTCCCAATTCTACCGCTTCCATGTGGCGGGTCATTACGTCCACAAAGCCGGCCAGTTCTTCCGCCGTTTCTCCCCGGGTGCGTAATCCCATTAAAAAAGCACTGGCTGCTTCCGGGGGAATATCACCGGAAAGGATGGCTTCCAGGGTGCGGGCTGCTTCTTCCCGGCTAAGGAATTCCCGATTGGCAATCCGTTCTAAAATTGAAGCAACCATATTTCCTCCTTGTATCCGTTTTGATTTTTTTCTGCATCGTGCATGATTCCCAACTCCCTGGTGGTTAGTCTGCCGTTTTTGCGCCAATTGTTTCCCGATTCGGTAGTGGAACCGCTTCCGGAGCGTTTATGCCGATTCCACGCAGCCAGTTGGCAATCAGTTGTTTACCGTCCGGGGTTAACACCGATTCGGGATGAAATTGCACCCCCGTGAGGGGGAATTCCCGATGTTGAATGCCCATGATAATGCCCTCTTCCGTCCAGGCGGTGATGGTAAAATCCGGCGGTAACGTATCCGCGTCGATAATCAGGGAATGGTACCGCCCGGCAGGAAAGGGGGAAGGGATGCGGTGAAACAGAGCATGCCCGTTATGGTACACGGGTGATGCTTTTCCGTGAACCGGCTCCGGAGCCCGCACAATGCGTGCGCCGAATACCTGCCCGATACACTGATGCCCCAGACACACACCCAGAATGGGAATGGTGCGGTGGAACGATTCAATGACCGCGTTGCTGATGCCTGCATCTGCGGGTGTGCCCGGTCCGGGTGAAATGATGATACCCTGTGGTTGCATTGCCTGCACATCCGTCGTGGTTAACTCATCATTTCGGTAAACCCGAAGGTCTTCCGTAAATTGGCCAATGTAATCCACCAGGTTGTATGTAAAGGAATCGTAATTGTCAATAAACAGAATCATGCCTCCTCCTCTGTTGCCAGTTCAATAGCTTTGCGCAGGGCCATTGCTTTGTTCAGGGTCTCCTGATATTCTTTTTCCGGAACGGAATCGGCCACTATCCCCGCACCGGCCTGCAAATGGAGCGTGTTGTTGTGTGTTAAAACGGTGCGAATGGCAATGCAGTGGTCCATTTCGCCGTTAAAATTGAAATACCCCACGCCGCCAGCGTAGAAATTGCGGCGTTCGGGTTCCAGTTCATCAATGATTTCCATTGCCCGAA
>WGBF01000226.1 GCA_015494485.1 bacterium
GTGTATGGCATTTTAGCCGCTTATGCCCTCTTTTTCCCCGACCGGTATGTGTATCTGTATTTTCTGTTCCCCATTAAAATGAAATATCTGGCATTAATTCTGGGGGGTATAGAATTCCTGTCGATGTACCAGAACGATGGGATTGCTCATATTGCTCATCTTGGCGGCATGGTGGTTGGGTATTTTTATTTACGCCACCGGTACAAGCATTGGGGTGTAGGGCAGGATTTCTTTAAGAATTTCTTCCGAAAGAAAAATCCGTGGGAATAATATAATAAAAAAGGCGACCCGACTTGGTCAGGTCGCCTTTTTGCGTTCTGCTACCAGAGTGGTTATTCGTTCACGTCGATGTTCTTCTGAATTTCGTAAAAGCCCAGTTCGTTTTTGTTTTTCATTTTTACTTTGATGATATTGCCTTCCTGGAATTTCCCTTTCAGAATCTCATCCGCCAGGGGATCTTCAATGTACTTCTGGATAGCCCGGCGCAAGGGACGGGCACCCAAAACGGGGTCATAACCCTTATTGGCGATGAATTCTTTGGCACCTTCTGTTAATTGCAGCTCAATGTTCCGTTCTTTCAACCGATCCACAATTTCCTGAACCAACAATTCCACAATTTTAATCACATCCCGTTTCTGCAGCTGCCGGAAGAAGATCAGCTCATCCAGCCGGTTTAAGAATTCCGGGTTGAACAACCGTTTCAGTTCCGTTTGAATTTTTTCCGTCATTACGCCGTGTTCGGCATCTTCCTTGGTTTCGGTAAAACCGAATGCGACGTTTTTCTTAATTTCCCGCGTACCCACATTACTGGTTAAGATTAAAATGGTATTGCGGAAATCCACCCGGCGTCCCAGGCTATCAGTCAATTGCCCCTCATCCAATACCTGAAGTAAAATGTTGAAAATATCCGGATGGGCTTTTTCAATTTCGTCAAACAGAATTACGGAATACGGATGGCGCCGAACTTTTTCCGTTAACTGGCCACCCTCTTCGTAGCCTACGTATCCCGGAGGAGAACCTACTAAACGGGATACGGAGAACTTTTCCATGTATTCCGACATGTCAATGCGAATCAGGGCATCCTTGCGTTCAAACAAATACTCTGCCAGCACTTTTGCCAGATGGGTCTTACCAACACCCGTTGGTCCAAGAAACATGAACGAACCGATGGGACGGTTGGGATCCTTCAATCCAGCGCGTGTACGCCGAATCGCCCGGGTAATGGTTTCTACGGCTTCGTCCTGCCCAATTACCCGCTTTTTCAATTCCTCTTCCATGTGCAGAATTTTTTCGGATTCGCTGCGGGCCACCCGTTGCACCGGAATACCGGTCATCATGGCCACGACTTCCGCAATATCCTCTTCCGTTACGGTTGCTATATGGGTTTCTTCTTCACGTTCCCATTTGTTGCGTTCGTAAACCAGTTCTTCCTGCAACCGGCGTTCAATATCGCGCAACTTGGCAGCGCGTTCAAAATCCTGTTGTTTGGCATACTGTTCTTTTTCCTGGCGAATCTTTTCAATGCGCTGCTCCAGATCCAGAATTTCTTTGGGTACCACAATGCTGGAAATATGAACCCGGGAGCCGGTTTCGTCCAGCACATCAATGGCCTTATCCGGGAAAAATTTATCCGTAATGTAGCGTTCGGAAAGCCGGATGGTAGCTTCCAGTGCTTCGTCAGTGTAGCGAACCCGATGGTGTTCTTCGTATTTGGATTTAATACACCGGAGAATTTCCAGCGTTTCTTCCGGCGTGGTGGGTTCAATCATCACTTTTTGGAACCGCCGTTCCAGCGCTCCGTCTTTCTCGATGTACATCCGGTATTCGTCCAGTGTGGTTGCACCAATGCACTGCAGTTCCCCCCGTGCCAGGGCGGGCTTAAACATATTGGATGCATCCAGAGATCCCGAAGCGCCACCAGCACCGACAATGGTATGCAATTCGTCTATGAACAAAATAACGTCTTTGGCTTTTTCCAGTTCGGTCATAATGGCTTTCATGCGTTCCTCAAATTGCCCCCGATATTTCGTTCCGGCGACAATGCTTCCCATATCCAGAGCCACAATGCGTTTGTTGTGCAATACACGGGGGACTTTTTTGCTGATAATCCGCAGCGCAAGCCCCTCGGCGATGGCTGTTTTCCCAACCCCGGGTTCTCCGATAAGAACTGGGTTATTCTTTTTACGGCGGCTTAAAATTTGCGCCACCCGTTCAATAATCTGGTCCCGTCCGATAATAGGGTCCAGTTTACCCTGCATGGCCAGTTGTGTTAAGTCCCGGCCAAAATGGTCCAGTGCAGGGGTTTTAACTTTTTGGGTCTGTTGAGAACCTGAAGCAGACATAGACGGTTTTCCCTCTAATATATTTTTTAACTCATTGTATACGATGTTGTAGTCAACATTGAAGCTTAGCAATACCTGGGCAGCAAGCCCTTCTTTTTCTTTTAATAAAGACAGCAGAAGATGTTCGGTTCCGATAATATCGGATTTAAAGTTCTTTGCCTCCAGATAGGTTATCTTTAATACTTTCTCTGCTCGTTTGGAAAGGGGTAAATTCCCCAACGTCATCATCCCGCCAGCAGGCCCGGACGCTTCTTCCAGCCGCTGTTTCAGTTTCTCTAAATCTACCCCTAAATTTTTAAGTATTTTAACCGCAATGCCTTCACCTTCTTTTATGATTCCCAAAAGAAGATGTTCGGTTCCAATGTAGTCATGCCCCAATCGCATGGCTTCTTCTTTGGAATAGCGGATGACCTTCTGAACTCTGCTGGTAAAATTATTTCGCATATTGAAGCCTAACATAAAAAATGAATCCTTCCATTTAATTTAAAAACATTTTAACGTTAACAAATATACGCCCTGCTACTATGTCAATCAAGTTCCATTATCGTAACGGTGAAATAAAATAATTAACAAGAATCTCTTCCCGTGGTATTGATTATTTAACCGCTCCATTTCAAATTAGTGTAACTGAAATTTTCCAGAAAGGTTCACTTCGCGTTTATATAGGAGGCGACATGAAGATTCGAAAAATTGTTTCCCTGTTGGTGCTGCTGTTTGGCGTGTTTGTGTTGGGATTTATAGTGTTCCTTTGGTGGCAATACCTGCAATTGAAGCCCACCTATGAGGATGTGTCCAGTTCCACCATTCAACAACCGGTGTCTATTGGTATTGACTCCATCGGTGTAGCCCATATTGAAGCTCAAAATGTTGAAGATGCCATAGAAGCCATGGGCTATTGGGTGGCCTCCCAGCGCTTGTGGCAAATGGAATTAATGCGACGGACTGCATTGGGACGGTTAAGTGAATTGTTCGGGGATACCACACTAACTGCTGACCGGCTGTTCCGCACTCTGGCACTGGAGGATGTGGCAATCCGAATTTACGAAACAGCCGATAGGGAATCCCGTCAATGGCTCGGTGCCTATGCCCGGGGGGTGAATTTATATATTCAAACCACAAAAGAACTTCCCATTGAATTTCAGTTACTGCAAATAGAGCCGGAACCCTGGCAACCGTTGCATTCCATCTTAATTGAGCGCATCATGGCCTGGATGCTCAATTTCAGCTGGCGGGCGGATTGGGTGGCCGCATTGCTGAAGGAAAAACTGCCACCCCGCATGTTTCAACAGGTTGTCCCTAAATGGCCACAACAGGCACCGCGTATCGGCCAGTGGATGGTAGATGCAGAACACCTGAACGCGTTGCGGGAAGTGTCCCGGGGAGAAGCTGTTGCCCGCTCCTTGCTGGGATGGGCGGTCTCCGGGTTTGGCAGTAATAATTGGGTAATCAGTGGGCAACATACACAGTCCGGGGCCCCCATTTTGGCTAATGACCCCCATTTGATGTTGAGTATCCCTTCCGTGTGGATACAAGTTTTATTGAAGACACCGGAGTTTACGGTGGCGGGGTTTGCATTGCCTGGAGCACCGGGAATTGTATTAGGGCGAAATGAGTATCTGGCCTGGGGATTCACCAATGGTATGGTGGATGATAGCGATTATCTTGTGCCAGACAAAATCGATTTAAACAAGGAAGTTATCTGGATCAACGGAGTTGCTGAAAACCTTGAAAAGGTTGAACACATTATTGTTAGCAAGGGGAAAAAACATACCTTTTCCGTGTACCGTTACAATAATATGCCGTTATTCAACCCGGTGTTTAAGCGCCAGTTAACGGGCATCCCACTTTTTCTGCAATGGAGTGGGTTTGATGTTTCCAATGAATTGGAAACCTTTATTGCTCTGGCAAAAGCCGGGAACGTGGAGGAAGGCATTGCCGCCTTTGAACCGTATCATGTACCTGCCCAAAATGTGGTGCTTGCGGATGTTGATGGGAATATCGGGTATACATTAAGTGGGGATGTGCCAAAACGGAACCTACCGGGTGGTTTATTACCGTTACCATTTCAAAAAGGTAAATGGGATGGCTATTATGAATTTGACCAATTGCCCCGGGTAATCAATCCCCCTTCCGGTTTGATTTACACGGCCAATAATAAAATAGACGCCGGATATTACATCTCCGATGTATGGGAGCCGGAGTTTCGGGCTCAACGTATTCGGGAAATGCTGCTGGACGCTTCCCGAAAAAAAATTACCGTGCAGGATGTACAAAGAATGCAAATGGATGTGCTCAGTCTTCCGGCACGCCAGTATTTGCCCCGGTGGCTTTCTGTAATCACATCAGCGCCGGGTACATTCTCACAGGAAGAAAATGCGTTACTCACGTTCCTGAAGAATTGGGATTTTACAATGGATGAAAATCAAATAGCCCCTTTACTGTGGGAGGCCTGGCTAAAACGGATTGTAACAGATTTGTTTAAGCCGCAGATTGGCGATACGTTGTTTGAAGAACTGGTTCGTTTGCCCTCATTGTACTGGAGGATGACGTTTTCCATCCTGGAGTCCAATGATGCCCAATGGTTTGGTGGAGACAAAACCGTGTTTTTACGGAAAACATTTCAGGCAGCGGTGAAAGACCTGCAGAAAGAATACGGTGAACCACAATCCTGGACATGGGGAAAGGCGCATCAATTATATTTGCAGCATCCTATGGGAGCAGTACCAATCCTGAGGCGCATTTTTAACCGCGGCCCATATCCGGTCCCGGGAGATCCGTTTACGGTGAATGTGGGGCATTATCGCTTTATGGAAGGATTCAGAGTTACGGTTGGAGCTTCCATGCGGTCGGTTGCCGAACTGGGAAGGGAACCGTTCTTAGCAGTCAATCTCCCCGGCGGAAATTCCGGCAATCCATTCTCGCAATTTTATGCAGACCAGGTGGACCTGTGGTTACGGGGTAATTTCAGAAAAATTAAACTGAAAGGGAACCAAAATTGGTTGTATGAATTTAAGATGTTGCCAATAAAAAATGGCCGGAAAAAAGAGTAATTTTTTCCCTTGACCTTTAGGTAAGGAGGCTATATATTTGCCCGCTGTTTTTGAGGGTAGTAGTAAAACGGTCATTGACAAACGGAACCTCGATCCGAACAAAAAAATTTTTCTACTTGAGGATAGGCTAAAGAGGTTGTAATTTTAATGACGCATGAAAATTGGTCATTGACATAGGACCTTACACGACTATTGAGAAATAGTGGGTAGGGGGACAGAGGTAAGCGAGAGGTAAGCGAGCGTTTTTTGTAAGAGGATTCAGGACAACGGAGAGTTTGATCCTGGCTCAGGACGAACGCTGGCGGCGTGCCTAACACATGCAAGCCGAGGGGAAATCCTGCTTCGGCAGGAGAGTACACTGGCGGACGGGTGAGTAACGCGTAGGCAACCTACCCCTATGACCGGGATAACCTCGGGAAACCGGGGCTAATACCGGATGTGGTCGCTGATGCGCCTGCATTGGCGATTAAAGGCTGGTTCTGTAAGGGGCTAGCGCATAGGGATGGGCCTGCGTCCCATTAGCTAGTTGGTGGGGTAGCGGCCCACCAAGGCGACGATGGGTAGCTGGCGTGAGAGCGTGATCAGCCACACTGGGACTGAGATACGGCCCAGACTCCTACGGGAGGCAGCAGTGGGGAATATTGCGCAATGCCCGCAAGGGTGACGCAGCGACGCCGCGTGGGGGATGAAGCTCTACGGAGTGTAAACCCCTGTCAGAGGGGAAGAAAGGTGCGGGTTCGCAAGGGCTCGCATTTGACGGTACCCTCAGAGGAAGCTCCGGCTAACTCCGTGCCAGCAGCCGCGGTAATACGGGGGGAGCAAGCGTTGTCCGGAATCACTGGGCTTAAAGCGTGCGTAGGCGGCCAGGTAAGTTGGGTGTGAAAGCCCTCGGCTCAACCGAGGAATTGCGCCCAAAACTGTCTGGCTTGAGGGAGTTAGAGGTGAGCGGAACTGATGGTGGAGCGGTGAAATGCTTTGATATCATCAGGAACACCGGAGGCGAAGGCGGCTCACTGGGGCTCTTCTGACGCTGAGGCACGAAAGCTAGGGGAGCGAACGGGATTAGATACCCCGGTAGTCCTAGCTGTAAACGATGAGCACTAGGTCGTGGGATCTTCCACAATTCCACGGCCGTAGCGAAAGTGTTAAGTGCTCCGCCTGGGGAGTATGGTCGCAAGGCTGAAACTCAAAGGAATTGACGGGGGCTCACACAAGCGGTGGAG
>WGBF01000227.1 GCA_015494485.1 bacterium
GTTGATGGGCCGACTGGGTGTGTAACTTTTTCTTTAGGTTAAATAAACCGGGCAAGGTGTTCGACCTTGCCCGGTGAAATGCTTATTTTACTACGATTCCGGTTACAACATCCTTTTCACGGTCGGATTGAATACTAATGTAATATAGCCCGGATGAGAAGTTTGCCGGAATCTGGACTGTATGAAAGCCAGCCGTAAATTGTTTTTTCGCTTCCCAGATTTTTTGTCCCAGAACATTATAAACGGCAAGGGTAACGGTTTGCGTAGCCGGGATAGAAATTTTCAGCACGAATTGTCCGTTCGTGGGATTCGGCCACAATTTTTTAATTTCAAACCGCTTCGGAATTTCGGTTTCTGTATTCTGAATTCCGGTTACGTAAAATGTCTTGAACTGAATGGTGTCGGAAACAATACTGTTCCGGGCGTAGTCTTTTACTTCAGCATAATATTCAATTGTGTGGTAGGAGGAGTCCACAACCGGAATAGCTCCCATAAAACCATCGGACCGTTTGGTCATAGCCACGGATTGCCAATCTTCCTGGTCTACCCGATAGAACAATCGGGCACTATCAACGCCGCTTACGGCATCTGTTGCAAAAACCTGAATATTAAATGGCCCGAAGAACATGGTCACGTCAGTCCACTTCGTCAGACTGTCGATTTCCGGTTGCGTGTAATCAATGCCAAATGTTTCCAGTGCAGACCAATTGGAATAATTACCCGCCTGGTCAAATGCCCGAACCTTCCAGTAATATTGCCCCTGATAGGGGATAAATAATTCATAGCGGGTATTTTCGACCGTATCCTGTTTAACCAATGCCGTATCCGATACAATTCGGATGATATACGAAACGGGTGTGGCGAAAATCTGGGTTGGAGCCTCAATTTCCCGGCGTTTCTTTCCATCCATCTCGATATTCCACATTGAAGCAGAAACGGCCTGTTTCCCGGATTGCTTTTGAACGGCATTCCACTGGAATTGTACCCGCGTGGAACTCAGCCAGATGTTATTAATGGGATATTGCAATTTTGGCACATTGGGTGCGTGGGAATCAACCTCTACCTTTCGGACAAGGCTCCGAGAAATATTACCTGCAGAATCTTCCGCAGTAACTTGCCAATAAAACACCGTATCGGTTAAAACCGCTACGTAAAGGGTATCCAGTGTAATAACTTCGGTAGCATTGTTGTGTAATGTGCTATCGGGAGAAAAGATTAACTTGTAGTATTTTAAGCCTGCAGGGATATCCGTGATTTTCGTCCAGCGAAAGGTAACACTGGATGTATTCAATAAAGTATCATCAGCAGGTTCTATTAACGTTACAGGAGGCGGTGGTGTAACATCAATTTTAAACTCCCATTGATATGTACTGCCTTGCCCCAGTAAATCCTGAGCATAAATCTCCACCTGATGGGAACCCTCACCAAGGTCATTTTGTGGGGTATACGAAATAGTAGAATCAGTAAATTGCAATCCGCTTACGGGTTGTTTGTCGATCTTCAGGGTAACGGAATTCGTATCCAGCCCTACCGCATCTTTGTAAAAGATTTCGATGGTGGGTTTTGCGGAAGCAATCCATGTTTTGTTTTGAGGCGTTTCATCAAAAAACTGAGGGGGTAACGCATCCTGTATAGAGGCCGTAACGGTAGACGGCAAACTGGAGTAATTACAGGTGCGCCCGTAAGCCCGATAATAATATTTAACACCATCCTGTAAATTCTGGAAGGTATAAAAAGTATCCGTGACAACCGGACTTCGTTCTACAATTGACTGAAACAGTGAATCGTGTGCGGCTTCGAACTGATACCCATCGCTACCATTATCCCGACAATAAATGGTGTTGGTAGTGCCCCGTGTAAATTTGGGCTCCGGGATGATATCCGGTGCCGAAAGTGTCATAACTTCCCGGTCGGAAAGGAAAACATCGCCGTACATTCCTGTCCCGGCAAATAATCGGTTTCGTTTGGATTCCGTGCTTAGCAAAAGACTGAAAACATAGGACGCGTTCTGCAAATCCTTGGTAGCTACCCAGCTGGCACCATTATCTGTCGATTTGTAAACGTCTCCATTATAATCTGTCCCGACGTAAATATTATTTTCGAAGACAACGATGGAAAAAGCGGATTTCCAGGGTTGTAAATAGCCTGTTAAATTACTCCATGTATTTCCACCGTCTTCTGTTTTCCAGATTTCCCCATTATCGTAATTGCAGGCAAAATAACCATTGGTACCGCAGAACTCGACGTCATAGACATAAGTCGGTCCGTAGATGTAATTACCTCCGGTCTGGTAGCGATATGTTCCTTTAAAAACATCGCCGTAATAAGCAGTACCCAGATACAATTCGTTATCGGAGGTATACTGTATGCTTAGTACACTGGAAGCTCCCCGGGGTTTAAATCCATCCTTCCAGGTGTTCCCATTATCGGTGCTTCGCTTGATTAAGTTGTCACTATCCAGGCTAACCAGAATGGTATCCTCATACCACTCAATATCCCAGGCTACGGAAGCGTCGGAGAAGTTCTTCCATATCGCGGGACTCCCGGAAGCATCGATTTTGTATATTTCGCCGTTCGCATAATTGGTGGTAAAGTATAGTCCATCGGGTCGCGTTCGGGCATTAAATACATACGTTGGGCCAAATAAAAATTCCCCACCGGTGGAATAGTGATAATGTCCCTTAAAAACATCTCCGTAATAAGCGGTTCCGGTTAAAAACACATTTGTTCCAATTAAAAAGCTTAGCACATTTGAAACTCCCCGGGGTTGAAATGTGTTTTTCCAGCTGCTTCCGCCATCGGTGCTTTTCTTAATGGAATTGGAGGCATCTGTACCGACATATATCGTATCCGCGTCCCAGATAATATCAAATGCCTTGGTTGCATCGGAGAAAGTCTTCCACTTACTTACCGTTGTACCGGCAGTAATTTTGTAAATTTCGCCATTATCGTAATTGGTTGTAAAATAAATGTCAGAGCCCCGATTTTTTGCCCGAAACACATAGGTGGGGCCGAAAATAAATTGACCACCTTTGGCTACATTCCACGTTGCTTCGAATACATCGCCGTAGGTATCCCCCGTTCCGCACCACAATTTATTATTTACCTGAGCAAGGGATTTAACAGTAGAAGCACCTCTGGGAGTGTAGGTCGGATGCCATGTTGAGCCGTCATCGGTTGTTTTGTAAATCAAATAGCCGGATGATGTACTGGTATAAAAGGAGACAAATAGCGTGTCATTGACAAAATCAATGTCTTCGATTCGATTATAGGTGGAAGAATTTTTATCCCATTCCCCAATTTTTGTCCAGTGAACGCCATCTGGCGATTTATATAGTTGTGGGGTGCCAGATGAATCGCCTCCAACATACAAATTACTGTTTTTATAATAACTGGCGGGTGCATAAGACAGAGGAATCGTTGATAGATACGTTAAGTTGTCATTGGACGTATTTAGTTTATACACCAGCGTGGCCGTTGAACTGGAATTCCGCACAAAAATATACAAATTTGAATTCACTGTAAGGAATTCCGTAACACCATTGGCATTCTGAAATGTGGTAACCGTTTCCCATTTCCACTGAGCGGGGTCACTATTTTGAGCGTTGTAACGCAGCAGGGGGATTTTCGAACTACCGGCATGAATGGTGCCATAATAAAGCTTTGAATTGACCATTTCAATTGCCCGAGGGACACCGATGCTGTCTTTGGAAGCGGGATTTGGAATCGCTTCCCAGCTTTCACCATTATCCAGGGAGTAATATACATTGCTTTCTTCCGTGCGGTCGGAAAGGTCACCCATTATCCAAATGGTATAAGTGGCTTTGTCCACTTCCATTTCCAGGAATTTATCCCAGTCGCTTCCCTTGTAGAATTTGTATTGCCAGGTTGCTCCACCATCAATGCTTTTCCAGAGAGCTGCATGCCATGCCCCATATCGGTCATGCCCCAGAGTAAAAATAATGTTTGTATCCCACGGCAGTTGATAAATGTCGTAGATCGTGTAAGCTTCCGGAATTTGTGAAATGGGTTTCCAGTCTGGAGGCGATTGTGCCTGCAGGGAAAAAACAATCCATAAAATCAGGAAACTTACCCGTTTCATTGTAAGTCTCCTTTCATGTTATTTTCATTGATTTCAGCGGGTACCTGTTGGGCATTGCGTTTTAACGCTTCAATTTGTTCTTTAAAATGCCCCACTGTTCCTATCGTGGTGGCTTTGGCATTAAGCTCCTGAAGAGAATGGGTAAAAATTCGAATTGCATCCCGATCATAGTCTTTGCCAAAAACAAACAATTTGCCATTGTTTACTGCCAGACGAACCAAATGATTTAGTTCGGGATATTGCATGACGAACTCCCAGGTCCAATCATTGGGGTCGGCGCTGGAAATGTCCAGGCGGTATAACATTCCCGAATAAATCCACCAGTTGTTGCCATTTTCGGTGCGCACTTCTTCCAGAGCAACGTAGAGTTTATTGTCATACAGAGCAATGGAATGAATCCCTGCGCGGGGGCCCCAGTTGGTGGGAATGGCTACAGAGGCCCAGGATTCACCCAGGTCTGTGGAATACCACAATGGGTCATATTCCAGATAGCTTCCGGTGATATTTGAAATACAGGCAAAGATAATATTCCGATTGGCATCAAATGCTAATTCGCGAACCCCTTCTGCCGTGTACCAGGAGTGAAACGGACGGCTCCAGCTTTGACCGCCATCGGTACTTCGCCATACCGCGGCTTCATCTCGATCCGCGCGGCCTGCAGCTAAAATAATAGAGGTTCCGGGTATTTCCAGAAAGGTCCAGATTTTATCAGCCCGGTCTAAATTCCCCATCGGTAACCATGCGGGGGGTTCCTGAGCATACAGGACAGTAGTAATTAGAAGCGCCAGGGTAAAAATTGTGCGAATCATTTTAAATCCTCCTTTTAATATTTTGTGATCTGTTTATGAACTGTGTGAATGAATTAAAAGGGGAGGCACCTGAATGCGATATATTAGAACCGAATAACAATCCCTCCATTTGCCAGGCTTACACCATATCCACCTTCGGCATAAAGCCCAAAATTGGGGGAGAGGAATAAACGGATTCCCCCGAAACCACCGTATAACATGTAGTTTGTGGATGCAGAGGGAACTAAATTTTCCGGAATGTTTTCTGGTAATATCGCCGAAGCGCTAACAACTACGTATCCCAACAGTAACCCGGCATAAACATCAATTTTTTCATTATTTACAAAATGATATCCACCGCGGGCGGCAAAAAAGGTGTAACCGTATTCATAGCCATATTCATAATTCTCATACTCAAATGTACTATAATTAAGCAATTGGATTGTATTAGTCCATTTAGTGGAGGCACGTCCTCCCACAAAACCAAAGGATAGGTTTTGCTCGGTAATATAATCAAACATCAACGTTACCGGTGGTAGGGTAACGCTTCCATCCACACCAACTAATCCTACTCCACCACCGACCTGAACAACTTTATAACTTTGTTGGCCGAATAATATACCCGTTAATAAAAGAACCATGAAAAATATCCGTTTTACCACCATGTTTAGACCTCCTTTTTGTTTGTTGGTTATAAGGTGCCTCCCACAATCGATATTATTTCACCAATATCAGGCGAATGATTTTGGTTATCTCCGTGGTTTGTAACACGGCAAAGTATACGCCGGAAGGCAAAACAGTGCCGTTAGCGGTAGTTGCATTCCAGATGTAGGTATAATCCCCTGCGGGTAATTTTCTGTCTTCCAGTTGAGTGACGAGCTGTCCCGTAATCGTAAATATTTTTAATGAAACGTGACTGGCCTCAGGAATACGGAGATGCAACAATGTTTGCAAATTAAAGGGATTTGGTGAAGAATAAAATTGAATGGCATTCGTAAACGATTGGTTGTTTCGGGTATGAATTCCAACGGGTGCATTTAACGGAGTGAATGTCCAGGAAATGATATAATGGTTCTGATATGCTGCACCTGTAGCTCCGGTAAAACCGACCCAGGCCTTTCCCTCTTGTAACTGCAGGGAGTCTTCAATGGATACCGGAGTGGTTAAAATGGGGGTCGGAATAGTATCCAGATATAATTCAAATTGATGGCCCTGATATTTAATTTGAACATAATGGGTGTCCCCGTCATCCAGGTAAAAGTCAGGGATGGCATATGCAAGCTGAGTTTCAGGACTACTGTTATTTTCGCGTATTCCTGCTGTGTGGATGCTAATATGATTACCATTGGGATCTCCGCTGTTGGACCAGGTGTCAAATTCCACGGCAAAGCTTTTGGGGATGCCGCCATATCCTAATGCACCCCCACCATAGCCAATGGCATCCACACTATGGTTTTGAATAACAAACGCAAACCCATCGCCACCGCCCCAGAATCCACCCCCTTCTGTTAGTTGAAATTCAAATTCAACCACAAACCCGGTGGATATATTCTGTTTTTGCTTATACCAGATTGCACCTATTTGATTTTGGACCGCACGGGTTAAGCGGAGTCGGTTTCCATCCAGGGTAGCATTTTCCACCAATTGGATTTTGCTTAGAGAAGCCAGGTTGAAGTACGGAAAGCTAAACTGTGCTGGAAGTGATTGAATATTAACTAAAAGCAATAAAAATATTGGTATGAAATTCTTCCTCCTCATAGACCTTCCCCGGTATTTTGATGATTCGGTATTTGCTTGAATGTGTTCTGGTGTTGCATCACACAAGTGATGTGCCAAATGCGAAAATCTTTTTCTATTAAGGCATCCCAATTGGTGGTGTGGTACGGAATGCAACGGTAACCACTTATAAAATATGCAATTATTGCCACATGGTAGGGATGAAACAGAGCTGTTTTATAGTGATTTGTAATAATCCAAACCGATGGTATTAAACTTGCTTTTAAAATCATAAAATACATGCACTTCGGAGGGAGAAATGAATAAACGGATTTTAATTGTTGATGATGATTATGTCTTTCTGAAAAGCCTGAAGCGCTTTTTCTATGTGTATGGATATTCGGTTACCACGCTGGCCAATCCGAATACCGTGATCGATGTCTTATCGCAAAATGGTTATCATTGTGTTATCCTGGATGTGCATTTCCCGGGAGTGAATGGGTTAGAGGTGTTTAAATGGATAAAAGCACGTTATCCGGCTTTACCGGTGATCTTGATATCGGGACATAGTTCCATTGATACGGCTGTCGAAGCCTTGAAAATTGGCGCTTATGATTTTCTGGAAAAACCATTTGACCCGAATCGGCTTCTGATTTCGGTAAACAATGCGGTAGAAAAACACATGTTATGGGAAGAAAAAGAAAATATTTTAAATGAACTGAAAGATAATTATCAGTTAGTGGGGCAAAGTTCTGCCATTAAACGGATTATTCAGGAAATAAAAATGGCAGCACAGGTGGATGCCAAAGTTTTGATTACCGGTGAGAGTGGTGTGGGAAAAGAACTTGTTGCCTGGGCCATTCATCATCAGAGTTCACGGCAGGGCAAGCCCTATATTAAAATCAATTGTGCGGCCA
>WGBF01000228.1 GCA_015494485.1 bacterium
GTATCCGCTGATGGCGCATTTGCTGGGCATTCAACCGGCACCCAGCGATGGTACCCTGGATTCAGTCCGGGTACTGTTAAACTAAATGGAAGCCTGATTGGAGGCTTCAGGCTTACCCGGATTTCCAAAGAAATTACTTTTCGGAAAGGGTTCATATTCGTTGCCGAATACGTAACACATTCTTCCACATAAAAAACGCCCCCTATCCGCATCGGAAGGGGGCGTTTTTCCGAAGGCTTATTTCATCATATCCGCTATATCCGCAGGCGGAGATTGAACACAAAACTACGACCCGGTTCCGTTATCACACCGCTTACCGGCATATTTTTATATGGTCGGTTTAAGTATTCAAAATAATCGCGGTTTAACACATTGTACACGCCGCCGTAGATTTCCACGTATTTGTGGACCTTCCAACCTGCCAGAATATTTATCACCGTAAATCCCGGTGCTCTGCCTTCACCAGCCGATGCTGCGTAGCGGGTATTCGGTGCAACCATTCGCGTGGACACTTCACCCCACCAGTTACCGGTTGGCTGCTGATACCGCAATTTCACCAGCCCTTCCAACGGCGGCACAAAGGGCAATGGTTCATCAAAATCCAGATTCTGCCCATAGGTATATGCCACACCCATGCCATACCCCAGGGTATTGGTCAATTGACCGGTAACATGCACCTCAACACCATATTTGTACGCCCGGTCCAGATTCATAAACCGCTTGGAAACCTTAGGCTCCTGGCAGGGCATGAACAGCCGGGGGATGGCACTGTCAATTGCCGCGGAAATGTAATTTTGCAGGTAGGAATAGTACACATTTCCCTGCACCTGTGTCGAGCCCAGCCGGGTACGAATTCCCAGTTCAATTTGATTATTGATTTCCGATTTCAGATGGGGATTGCCTACATATTCAAAAGGATCCATTCCGACCGTTAAATGATTAATAAACATTTCCGTTAAATTGGGAGAACGCACCCCGCGGCCAATGCTGAGATGGAGCGTGGTGTTCGTCAGCCCTTCGTAGCGAATGCTGGCATTGGCGCTAAAATTGGATGCGGTAAAATTCTGCGCATTCCCGTACAATTGCTGGAATTGTAACGCGGGATCCCCAATACTGGACTCCACAAAATCATTACGGACACCACTAATTACCGTCCACACCGGAGAAACCAACCAGCGCCATTCCGCAAAAATACCCACATCCCGTTGCTGGCTGTTCTGCCAGATTTTATCATAGAACGTTTTAGGCGGATCTACAATCATACCCGTACACCCGTTTCGGTACACCACCCGTTGGCGGTCTCCCCACTTGTGCAGCCAGTAATAATCCGCACCCACATACGCAATGTGATGTGACGCCGGTGCCAACTTCAATTCTACCTTTCCACCACGGGTTTCCGAATATACCGGCGCATACGCATGGGTCATGGCAAAATTGGGACGTCCTTCGTTGGTCATATAGTGGTAGTTGTAGGTACCGTATGCTTTGGCACTTATTCCCACCAACCAGGAGGTCAAATTCCGTGCGGAGTAATCCACCGCCATAATTCGATTGTCCACCTCACGGGAATCCATGGGCAGGGCAGGAAAGTTCACATCCTTTTCAAGGGAGTTATGAAAAGAGACCTGTATTCGGTGATCGGTTATGGGGACAAAACCAATTTTAATTCCATAATCGGTTAAATTAAACGAAGAGGGTACCGTGTTGCCGGCGCCATCCACATAATCCCCGTACACTTTCCGGGTCACACCCAGGTAATAATCCATCCGGCTGTGTTTGCCTTTTACGGAAAGACTGCTTGTTTTACCACCACCATTACTTTCGTAACCGGTTTCTGCCTGGAAATGAATACCCGTGTCGCCTTCCTCCGGTCGCCGGGTAACCAGGTTCACCAGCCCGCCCATGACCGGCCCATACCGAACCGCAAATGGGCCCTTAATTACTTCGATTTTCTCCAGTTCTTCGGCCTGAATGTGGGCACTGGGCGGATCCATGCGGTTGGGACAGGCATTGGAGGAGCGAATACCGTTATCATATTGAATATTTAACTGCTCATACATAAAGCCCCGGAACACCGGATCCATGGCAAACCCGCCCTTGCGAATCGCCGAAAATCCCGGCTGACTCCGCAAATACTTGCCAACATCCGGTATGTTTTCATTTTCAAAGGCCTGCGCAAAGATGGTGGCTTCCGGGATTACCTGATCCGGTGTGGATGTCACCACAATTTCGTCGCTTCGCAACGGGGCCTGCGCCAGTGCAATGGCCATCTCTTTTATTTCACCATCAGCTAAACGTACAGTTGTGCGATATTCGTTATAGCTCAACATCCATACCGCTAAGTGATACGTTCCGGCCGGTACGTTGGTAATACGAAATTTTCCTTCCGGATCACTGGTGGCATAAAACCCGGTTTTTTCCAGATACACATAGGCTCCGGGTAACGGCTCACCGGTTTGTTTATCGGTAATGCGGCCCCGAATTTCGCTGCTAAAGCCATTCAGGGCAATTATTAAAAGGATAATAATGCTCCATATCCCTCTGGGTGTTTTCATATTAAGCCTCCTCAATGTTTCATCGCGTTTCACATGAATAGCCATCGCATGGGGAATATGGACTTTTCCCACCCGGGAAATAGCACCTGCTTTCCCGCTACTCCGGGGAGTGACAAAGCTATTCTTATTCCATTACCTTACTATTCCCCACACGTCACCCTACCATCCACAGTGCGGTGTTACCCTGAATAACAATACTTTTCAGGAACACCCCGTTCCTGTGGTGGTAAGGCGTGCGTAACCGCTTCCGACAGGATTATGCGCACAGAAGCGTTGTTATTTCTGTTACACCGGGAGGCTTTCGGGAGGATGGTCAATTGCAGGATAGTATTCCTGCGGGCTAAAGAGTTCGGCACAAGTCCGTGGAATTTCCCCCTGATACGGAGTAAGGGTAACCGGGGTGGATTCCACCGGATTTATTGTCGGTAAAGCCAATGGTAAAATCACATGCAGGGAAAC
>WGBF01000229.1 GCA_015494485.1 bacterium
GTTCCAGATTTCCCGGGTATGCCTTACCATCCCATTGTATCCGGTCTTCCGCCATTACCCAGGAAAAGCGAACGTGGTACGGGGCGGGAAAACGGAGATACCGTTTGGGGCTGCGCAATTCCAGAAATTTCGGGTCCAGTTGAACGGTGAGCGGTCCGACGGAGGCATCAAAAATATAAATGGCTTCTTCCACATGTATTTTTACCGGGGTGGTAAATTTCAGGGTGTGGGAACCGGGTTGCGTGGCCAATGCCACCCGGATGGGTCGCTGAACGGAAGGTACTTCCGGCACCAATTGTACCGTTTTTTGAAGTCCGGCACACCCCGCAAGGAGAATCAGCAGTCCAACCATTCCGACGTTACCAATTCTCCGACGCCGAATCCAGTAATACAGCAAATGAATGATATTCACCCTCCAGGATAGAACAGGGCGCCTGCCAAACAACCGGAAGCGCCCTGAAAATAATTCATGTCGTTGAATTGCTTTACCAACCAAAACCCACAAAGCTCAAACCCACTTTTACACCAAAGCCGGTTAAATCCAGTTCCTGCCAGGTGGGCAAACCCGCTTCATTTTTGGTGTTGCCGCGGGTCGGCTTGGCGTTGTTGTAAAATGCATCCACAAACAAATTGCCGGAACTACTGAGTGCCAGCCCCACACCCACGGAAGCCTGCCAGCCAAACCCATTAAAAAAGCGCGTCGTACTGGAACCAGTTAAGTAGTTTTTTTCGGAATTCCACACAAACTGCCAGCCCAACCCGGCCGAACCCCGGAGGTACAACGCGCTGCGGGGCGCCATGGGGTGTTCATAATTAATTTTCAAGATGAACGGGAGAATAACCGTCCGAAAATCCATTTCTTTATTGACGGTTTGAATCACATTGCCGTCTTCGGTAACGTGGGTAGCTACGGTAACCGTCCGTTGATAACTGCGCTGAAAATAATTGACCTCCAGTCCCCAGCTGAAACTTTCATCAATGGAGCGCCCCATCATTATGCCAAACAAATAACCCGGCTTGGTTGCCTTGGGGTCCTGCCGCCCAACCTTCACCTCCGTGTATGCCACCTGGGCCTGAACCATGGATGCAACACTTAACAGCATAATCATGAAACCCGTGAATAATAACCGCATTACTCCTCTCCTTGCTTCATTTCATTCAATTTAATTGAATTGCCCCAGGACACCAACCCTTTCCCATCATTTAATAAAAAACAGCCAGTCGAACTTGTCTTCCCGTTGACCGCTCACAATCTTAAAAAATTCTTCCTGCAACCGTTTGGTTATCGGACCCCGCTTACCGCTCCCAATTGTAATTCGGTCAATGGAACGAATAGGCGTAATTTCCGCCGCAGTGCCGGTGAAAAACACCTCATCGGCAATGTAGAGCATTTCCCGGGGAATCATTTGTTCCCGTACCGGAATTCCAATTTCTTTTAAAATGGCAATAACGCTGTCGCGGGTAATTCCCGGGAGAATACTGGCCGAAAGCGGAGGCGTATAGGCTACCCCTTTGCTAATTAAAAACAGGTTCTCCCCACTGCCTTCGGACACAAAGCCGTACGAATCCAGTGCAATACCTTCCGCATACCCATTGGTAATGGCTTCCATTTTAATCAGCTGGGAGTTCATGTAATTGGCGCCGGCTTTGGCCAGCGACGGCAGAGTATCCGGCGAAAATCGCTTCCAGGAGGAGACCATCACATCCACGCCCTGCTCCAGGGCTTCTTCTCCCAGATATTTGCCCCAGTGCCAGGTAACAATGTAGGTTTGAATCGGGCAATTAAAGGGATTTACGCCAAACTCCCCCAATCCCCGAAAAATCACCGGGCGAATGTAGCATTCGGTAAAATGGTTCACCTTTACCGATTCGGCACAAGCGTGAATGATGTCATCCACGGAATACTCTTCCGGCACCATGCGGTAAATTTTAGCGGAATTGAACAGGCGTTGAATGTGGTCTTCCAGCCGAAAGACCGCAGGTCCTTGGGGCGTATTGTAACAGCGGATACCTTCGAAAACCGACGTACCATAATGTACCACGTGGGACATGACATGAATGGTCGCATCAGCCCATTTAATGAAGCGGCCGTTGTGCCAGATAAGTTCTGCTAATTCATTTTTGGCAACCATTGTTGTCCTCCTTTATTTTACAATATGAACCCAACCATAGGGGTCCTCAATTTTCTGGAGCTGGATGCCCGAAAGCAGGTCGAACAGCTGATGTGCCAGTTGAAAATTGTTGTTATTCACGTTGTGCACCGTGCCTTTCCAGCCAATTTCGCTGATGGCGGTAATGGTTGCTCCGGTACCGCACAGGAAACATTCCTGCGCATTTTCGACCACTTCTTCAATACTCACCGGGCGTTCTTCCACCGGAATGTTCAATTGATCCTTCGCCAGTTGAATAATGGATTCGCGGGTAATGCCGGGTAAAATGCTGCCCAGTTGGGGGGTTACCAGCGTGCCGTTTTTCATGTAGGCAAAAAAGTTTGCGGCACCGGCTTCTTCCACATAAAAATTGTGCACGGCATCCAGATACAGCACATCGTCAAATCCCTGTTTTTTGGCTTCCACCTTGGGACGCATTGTACCGGGGTAATTGGCTGCTGCTTTGGCATCCCCCGTGCCATTGGGTGAGGCCCGATGAACATCCAGTACCACCAATCGCACAACACCAACGCCGGGGAAGTAGGGACCAACTGGGCTGGTAAAAATGTAAAACAAATATTCCTTAGACGGGCGCACCCCCAACAACGGTTCCGTACCAATCATTACCGGGCGAATGTACAGGCTGCACCGCCCTTCCGGGTCCTCCGGAATAAAGGCTTCATTGGCCAGCACCGTTTCCTTGACCGCCTGCAGAAATCGCTCCTCTTCTACCGGTGCCATGGCCAGTTTTTGAGCACTGCGCACAAACCGTGCCGCATTGCGCTCGGGACGAAACAGCACAATATGGCCCTTAACGCTGCGATAGGCCTTCATGCCCTCAAAAATACCCTGGCCGTAATTCAAAATATTGGCAGCAGGGGATAATTCGATGTTATGAAACGGGACAATCTGGCCCGGCTGCCATTCACCATCCCGGTAGTATTGTTCATACATAAACATCTTTTCCGGTTCGGGGTACAGACTAAAGGTAAGCTGGTTACAATCCAGATGGTTCGGCATACTTCCTCCTTGTTTATCACGATTCAGTTGCAGAAAAACCTGATGTTGCTCTTAGGAAGCAATATAAAATTTTCCCCGCAATCAAATAAAGGAAATTTATTTTTAGAATAAACAAGGGGTGAAACGGAATGATTTTGCAGAATATTCACATATTATTCATCGGATTTGCCGGTGCTTTCGGCATCCACCGGTTTCCCCGCAAAACGAACCACAAGCACCGTTACCAGAGCCCCGATGGGTAACATAATCCAGGTACTTACGCCAAAGAACGAAATGGGGATGTACCCAAAAATAATTGCAATTAAGGCTGCGGTGACAGCATACGGCAATTGGGTGCGCACATGGTCAATATGGTCTGCGCCGGAGGCCATGGATGACATAATGGTGGTATCGGAAATTGGGGAACAATGGTCCCCAAAGGTGGAACCGGCCAGCACCGCCGCCGTGGTGGACAACAACAACCCCATGGCATGGGCCGCATCGATTTCCGGGTGGGTTAGCGGGTATTTGTGGGCCAGGGGAATAGCAATGGGCATTAAAATGGCCAGCGTGCCCCAGGATGTACCCGTGGCAAAGCTAATGGCACCTGCACTAATAAAGGTAATAATGGGTAGCCAGTGGGGGGACAAAAATTGTTTGGTCAGGGAAATCACGTAATCTGCAGTAAATAAGTCGCTGCAAATGGTTCCGATGGTCCAGGCGCCGGTTAAAATGACCGCTGCCAGTATCATGGAACGAACCCCCAATACCCAGGCATCCATAGCCTGGGTTAAGGAAAGTAACCGCTGGCTGAGTGCCAGTAAAATAGCCACAATGCTTCCCACAAACGATGCCCACATCAGTACCGCAAAAGAATCTGCGTTCCCCACAATCAGGCTAATCTGGCGTATCCACGATTTGCCGGCAAGGGAAATGCCGGCTTCCTGTACACTCTGCCAGCCGGTATACCACAACCCCACGCTTACCACGCCAATTACCACCAGGATCGGAATAAGGGCATTGTACCAGCGTTTCGGGGTATCCTCGGAAGCAATAACGTCCACAGAGGATAAATCCATCAGGGGTACGGCTTTTTCCCCCAGCACCTTGCCGGTTTTGCGGGCCCGGCGTTCTGCATAATACATGGGTCCAAAATCGCGCCCCAAAAGGGCAACGGCTAAACCAAACAGCAGGGTGTAGATTGGATAATAATTATACGGGATGGTTCGAATAAAAGTAATATAGGCATTGCCTTCCATCCCCATCGCCTGAAAGGATTGGGCAATCAGGCTTATTTCGTAGCCAATCCAGGTTGAAATAATGGCGATGTTGGCTACGGGTGCGGCAGTGGAATCCACCAAATAGGAAAGTTTTTCCCGGGATATTTTGAGCTTATCGGCTAAGGGGCGCATGGTATTGCCCACAATCAGGGTATTGGCATAATCATCAAAGAAAATTAAAACCCCCATCGCCCAGGTCGCCAATTGCCCCATCCGGGCATTGCGGGCATACTGCGCCAATTTTTCCACAATCCCCTGGGTGCCCCCGGAGCGGGTAATAACACCCACCATTCCTCCCAGAACCAGCGTGAATAAAACGATGGAAATGCGGTCTTTATCGGCCAGCGCCTGAACGATGTATTCATCAAGAGTGTGTAAAAAGCCCAGCAAAACATTGAAATCGTAGACAAAGGAGACCCCCAGCCAGATTCCAAAAAACAAGGCAATAATTACCTGACGGGTAATGAGTGCCAGCAAAATGGCAAACAA
>WGBF01000230.1 GCA_015494485.1 bacterium
CAGCAAAGGCTTTAAGCTGGCCCTGGACGTCCCTACGGGAGTAGATGCCACCACCGGGGAAACGCCCGGTACCTATCTCCGGGCCGATGCCACCCTTACCCTGGCCTTGCCTAAAACCGGCCTGCTCCCGGAACACTGCGGTAACATGTATCTGGGGGATATTGGCATCCCCGTATCGGTATTCCAGGCAGCGGGAATTCCGTACCACAGCCCGTTTGCCGGTCGGTTTGTCATCCCGTTGCTCCCGTTTCCCCACAATTAACGCCATTTGCGCACACCGCTCTCTGTTTTTCTACCGATGGTTGAATTTGTGAGCGGAAACCCCTATTTTCCTGCAACATTTTAAGGAGAACGGTAGTGAAGGGATTATGGAAACGCGTTTTGGTCGCCATTGTCGGTATTCCGGCCATTTTGGGACTAACCTATCTGGGCGGCCCGTATTTTCTGTTATTTCTGGTGGTCATTTCCGCCGTGGGCTTGTGGGAATTTTATTCCCTCTTTACACAAAAAGATGTCTACCCGTATCGCATACTGGGCATCTTCATCGGAATTTCATTCCTGCTGCTTGTATTTTTTGAAAACTGGGAAATTCTGTACATCTTTATGATTATTTCCCTTACCGGGATTTTATTACTGCTGCTTTCCCCCCAGAAAGGAATTGCGTCGTTGAATGCCGTGTTCACCGTGGCAGGCATTTTTTACACGCCCTTTTTTCTCTCCGCCATTCTGAAAGTCCGGCTGTCCTTCGACACCTGGTTTCTGGCGCCGGAGGGTGCCAATTGGGGTGGGTGGTATTTAATCATTGTCTGGGCATCCATCTGGATTTGCGACACGGCTGCGTATTTCGGGGGGAGTTATCTGGGGAAACACAAACTGGCCCCCAACATCAGCCCTAAAAAAACGGTGGAAGGGGCGGTAACCGGGTTAATTTTTGGCTTGATTACCTTCATTCTTCTGGGGAAATGGTGGTTACCGGAACTGCCCGTTACCCTATTCTGGTGGAGCGGGCTTATTGTTGGGATTCTGGGGCAACTGGGGGACCTGGTGGAATCGCGCTTCAAACGGGATGCAGAAGTGAAAGATTCATCCACCATTTTACCCGGACACGGCGGCTTTCTGGATCGCTTTGATTCCTTTACCTACGTGTCACCGTTCCTGTTTTTATTATTATACATTTTTCAACACGGCCGATTGTAACAGATAGATGCGTGCAGGTTTCACAAAGGCTTCCGGTTGTTTAATGAATGCTTCAATGTTCGTTCTTGAAGTGCAAATGCTGTTTAAACCGGCCGTTACCGGCTCACGCAGGGGATAACCAAACGGGACGCAATGACAACGACAATGAACAAAAACAAAACGCCATCGGCTTCCAAACAGGCTATTTTAAATAATTATCTGGAACTGGCCCGCGAATTTCAGTCCCAGCAATTGTACAGCAAAGCAGAAGACACGTTAAAACTGGCTCTGGAAGTCTCCCCCAACAATCCGCGTATTCTTACTGCCCTGGTCAATTTGTACCTGAAACAGGGCTGGCTGGAACAGGCACAGGAGGTTCTGCAAAAGGTACTTCGGAAGCATAAAGACTTTAAGTACGCCTACTACCTGCGGGGAAAATTGTACGAAGCGCGCGGCAATATCAACCAGGCCATTAAAAATTACCGGCAGGCGCTGGCCGAAAAAGCCGGCGATGCCTATGTGCTCCGCCGACTGATTCCCCTGCTCCTGCAACGGGGGCATAACCGGGAGGCGCTGGATATTATTTACCAGTATCGCCGCATTCTAAAAAATCCGGATTTTATGACCAATCTGGAAGCCAGAGCACTGGTGCAGATGGGTGAACGGTCCAGGGCCAGCACCTTATTGCGGGAACTGGTAATGGCCCGCCCGGACGTGAAACATTACGTGTACCAGTACTTAAAAACATTTGTGGAAAACTCCCGCAAGTCCCCCAAAGAACTGTACCAAACCCTGCGGGAAACGACGCCCGGTTTGGCCCAATTGTCGGAAACGGAACTGAATGGCCTGGAAGTGGAGTATTTAATCAACAACGGCAAACTGGAAGAAGCCCTGGAGCTCATCGACCAGTTAATTGCCCGCGACCCCCACAAAAATTACTGGAAAAAACGCAAAGCCTTTTTGTTGTTAAAGCTGGAACGTCAGGAAGCCGCACTGCCCCTGTTAAAAGAACTGTTTCTGCAGGACCCCACAGACATGTTTGTGCGCTCCTCCCTGGAAAGCTACTATCTGCATCGCAATAAAATTCGGGAATGGAAAGAACTGCTGAAGGAATCGTTTACCCTTCATCCCAACCGTATGGAATTGTTCGGGTTAATCCGGCGGGCCAGCCTGCATCAGGATTGGCTTTCCGGCTGCCAGCTGTCATTTTCTGCCTTTCGGAAGCAGGTGCAACGCCTGTCGCTTCCGCCGCTGGATTTTTCGGACCACACATTCAAAAAACTCCCACTGTATGCCATTGAAAATTTCACCTTTTACGTGGCAATAAACGACACGCTCCCGGATGCCGAAACCCTGTGGCAATTCATTCGGGAACGCAAGGGCCGCGAAGAACTACCGTTTCAGATGGAAGACCTGGCCAATGCCATGCCGGTGTGGATTTTTGGCATGCAATTCTACTTTCTGTTAAAACAGGCGGGGTTTTCGCCGCAATTTGTACCCGCCCGGTTACAAAAAGATTACCTTGCATCCACATTTATGCTGGATGAACAAACCATTTTTCTGGAAATCAAAAACATGGTGGAACCGCCCCGCCGCCCGCTAAAGCCATTGCGCAAAACCAGCGGGGGCTTCATCTGGCGATTAACCGATATTCAACCGGAGCAGCAGGTCTCCGGAATTCCTTTTTTTACCACCCGGCAATTCCGCCAGGCACTAAACAGCCTAAAACAACAATTACGTAAGGAATAACGATGAATCCGGAATCGTACCGCACGGAGTTTCCTCACATTGAGGAAGGGATTATTTATTTGAATCACGCTGCCGTGTCGCCCATGAGCAATCGGGTCCGGCAGGCCCTGGAACATTTTATGGACCACCGCCAGGTAGCTAACATCGAATTCTGGCCCAACGGCCTGGAAGAAAAACAGGCGCTTAAGGCAGACCTGGCAAAACTGCTTCACCTCCCGGCCGAACAATTTGCCATTGTTCCCAATACCAGCACCGGACTGAACATTCTGGCGCAGGGGCTTTCCTGGAAACCCGGTGACCGAATTTTGCTCAACAATTTTGAATTTCCCGCCAATGTGTATCCCTTTTTAAACCTGGAGCGCAAGGGTGTGGTGGTGGATTTTGTGCCCCACCGGGACGGGCGTATTCTTCTGGAGGACATCGAAGCCGCCATTCGCCCGGAAACGCGCCTGCTATCCATCAGCTTTGTGGAATTTTTGAACGGATTTAAAAATGACCTCTACGCCATTGGGGAATTGTGTAAGCAGCACAACATCTGGTTTGCAGTGGACGGTATTCAGGGGATTGGCGTCCAAACGCTGGACGTTACTGCTGCCGGAATTGATTTTTTGGCCGTGGGCGGACAAAAATGGCTGATGTGGCCCCTGGGCACTGCCTTTATCTGGATTAGCAAACGCCTCTTCCCCCACCTGCACCCTGCGTTTCTGGGATGGCTGGCGGTGGAAGATTCCTGGAATTTTTTTGATTACCGCATGGATTTGCTCCCGGATGCCGGACGCTTTGAACCGGGGACAATGAACGTTATGGGCATCATTGGCGCCCGCGCCGCCATGCAACCCTTTCTGGAATTGGGAATTGAGACCATTGAGCGTCACCTGCTTCAACTAACCGATTATTTAGCCGATGAATTACAGGCGATGGGATTTTCCCTGTTGTCGGACCGTAGCGCTAAACACCGCTCCCAGATTGTGACCTTTCGAACGGACAACGGAGAGGCGTTATTTCAGGCGCTGCAGAAACACAACATTCGCGTTTCCCTGCGGGAGGGGAACATCCGGGTGTCCCCCCACTTTTACAACACCCGGGAAGAAATCGACCAGTTTCTCCAGGTTCTGAAAAAACTGAAATAAAAGGGCACCATAATGAAGCATCCACTCATTCGCAAATTAACCATTGGCATTGTTTCCGGACTTGTTAGTTTGCTTTTTGTGTGGGTACTCACCGAATGGCTGTTTCCGGAGTTCTTTTACCGGTTTGAAAGTGCCACATACGACCTGCGCACCCGCATGAACTGGCGGCTCTCCCTTCCGGATGACCCCCGCCAGCTAAAACCCATTGAAGATATTGTTATCATTGATGTGGATGAATTTAGCCTGCAACGGCTGGGCAAATTCCACAACTGGCCCCGTACTTACTGGGCCAAAGCCATTCGTCTGCTAAAACAGGGGGGCGCCCGGTTGATTGGCCTGGACTTTATTTTCGATCCGGATCCCCGCCATCCCGACGAAGACCAGGCGTTTCTGCAGGCTATTGCGGAAGCCGGCAATGTGGTAACAGCGTTTTACCTGGCAGAAGCGGACAGCGAAAATTTCCTGTATGCCATGCCCTCCGAACCGGCAAATTTTCAGTATTCCCGGTTTGTGGTGGACGTACCACCGGAATTGTTTTACCGGCTACCGGCTGGTGACCGCATGGATCCCACCTTTTCGGACTTTTTTAATGCTTCCATGGGGGTGGGGTTTGTCAATATCATCCCGGACCCGGATGGCGTAACACGATGGCTGCAACCCTTCATGCGATTCAATGAACATGCCTATCCGGCATTTTCCATTAAACTGGCCATGCAAGCGGCCAACGTTAACACCATCCAGTATCTTCCCACAGAAAATGCCATCCTGTTTTTAAGCGATGAAAAACCCGTGTGGCGAATTCCCACGGATAGCCAGGGCCGTTTTCTGATTGCTTACCAGGGGCCCTACAAAACATTCCGTTACGTCTCCTTCTACAACCTGCTGATGGAACGCATTGACCCCCGCTTTTTTGAGGGGAAAATCGTGTTGTTTGGCTCATCGGCGGCCGGATTGTTCGATTTGCGGGCAACCCCGCTGCAAAACCGCTTTCCGGGTGTGGAAATTAATGCCAACGTCATTTACCAGATGTTAACGAATACCTTCATTTCCCCGCTCACCCGGTGGAATCGCTTTGTGTTTTACCTGCTCACCGCGCTCATTGTGGGCGTGCTGGTGGTCTTTTTCCGTCCCCTGGGTGGTATTCTGGCCACCACCCTGGCGGTGCTCCTGGCCTTTTTTGGTGCGTTTTACGCCCTGGCACAGTTTCATGTATGGCTGCCCCTGGTGGCCCCAGTGCTGATTATTCTGTTGACCTTTAGCGCCAATTACGCCTACCGGTTTGTCATTGAAGAACGGGACAAGCGGGAAATCCGCCGTGCCTTCTCCCACTACCTCTCCCCCGCCGTGGTAGACAATCTGTTAAAAGACCCCAGCAAAATAAAGCTGGGGGGCGAAAAGAAGGTGTGCACCGTGTTGTTTTCGGATTTGGCGGGCTTTACCACCCTGTCCGAAAAGCTGGACCCGGAAGAGCTGGTTCGTATTTTAAATCGCTACCTTACTGAAATGACCAACATCATCTTTGAAAACGAAGGCATGCTGGACAAATACGAAGGCGATGCCATTATGGCCGTTTTTGGCGCTCCCATCGACATTGGCAACCATGCCCTGAAAGCATGCCGCGCCGCCCTTTTCATGCAACGGCGGCTGGCTGAACTGCGGAGCGAATGGGAAAAACGGCGTTGGCCGGCGTTGCACCAGCGTATTGGCATTAACAGCGGGGAAATGCTGGTGGGTAACATGGGATCCGAAACCCGTTTTGACTACACCGTCATGGGGGATGCGGTGAATTTAGGAGCGCGACTGGAAAGTGCCAACAAGTTGTACGGCACCAGCATCCTCATTGGAGAAGAAACCTACAAACTGGCGAAAGATGGGATTTACGCCCGGCAGGTGGATTTACTCCGCGTAAAGGGGAAAACCCAACCCGTGAAAGTCTACGAACTGGTAGCGTTAAAGGACGAAGCCGTCAGCATCGAAACGCAGGAAGTCATCCAGTACTTCGAGCGGGGTTACCAGCATTACCTGAATCGCAACTGGGAGTGGGCAATGAACCAGTTCCGCCAGGTGCTGCAAATCAAACCCGATGACGGCCCGGCACGGCTGTACATGATGCGCTGCCAGGAATTCATTAAAAATCCCCCACCCCGCAACTGGGACGGCGTGTTTACCCTGAAACAAAAGTAACCTGCGCCCATTCATCGGGGAATACAAGGGCACAGGCTGCAGCGTCGGCAGACAAAACATTTCCGTCAGCCTTGCTGAAATGCAAACCGGCACCGGGATAACAGCAGGCGGCATTTACAATCCCTTTGGCAAAACGCCGGACGTTGCTTAATTTAGGGCTTTCAATGAAAATGAGGGAATTCCATATGAACATAGCCGAAAATATTCTGGATACCATTGGCAACACCCCCATGGTGCAACTTCATAAAATTGGAAGTGACACTCCGGGGCGGTTCTTTGCCAAACTGGAATTTTTCAATCCCGGCGGAAGCGTAAAAGACCGCATGGCAAAATTCATTATTGAAGACGCGGAACGCAAAGGGCTGTTGAAGCCCGGCGGGACCATCGTGGAAAATTCTTCCGGGAACACCGGCGCTGCCCTGGCGATGATTGCCGCCGTAAAGGGGTACCGCTGCATCATCACCATTCCCGATAAAATGAGTGACGAAAAGATTAACCTGATGCGGGCATTTGGCGCGGAAGTGATTGTGACCCCGACGGATGTTCCCGCCGATTCCCCGGAAAGCTACTACAGCGTTGCCCGGCGGCTGGCCCAGGAAATTCCCGGCGCATTTTACCCGGACCAGTACAACAATCCGGTGAATATTGAAGCGCATTACCGCACCACCGGCCCGGAAATCTGGGAACAGATGGATGGCAACATTGATTACGTCGTGGGCGGAATTGGTACCGGAGGCACGCTGAGCGGTGTGGGGCGCTACATCAAGGAACAAAATCCGGCAGTGAAAATTGTCGCCGTGGACCCCGAAGGTTCCGTGTTTTATGATTATTTTAAAACGGGTAAAATTCCCGAGCCCCATGTGTACCAGGTGGAAGGGATTGGCGAGGATTATCTGGTGGAAGCGGTGGATTTTGATATCCTGGACGACATCGTTCAAATTAACGATACGGAATCTTTTTTGATGGCCCGGGAACTGGCCCGCAAGGAGGGCATTTTCGCCGGAGGGTCCAGCGGAAGTGCCATGGTAGGTGCCCTGAAAATTGCCCGCAATTTAACGGATCCCAAAAACATTGTGGTCATTTTCCCGGACTCCGGCTACCGCTATTTAAGTAAAATTTACAATGACGAGTGGATGAAACGCCACGGTCACCTTAAAGGAGACAACCAATGAAATTTGAAACCCGTGCCATTCACGTGGGTGAAGAGCCCAACCTGAAACCGGGTGGCAGCGGTGATGTTGCCCATCCCATTCATCTGGCGTCCACCTTTGCCCGGGCGAAAGTGGATGAACCCACCGGCGGTTACGAATACGCCCGAACCGCCAACCCCACACGGGACGCGCTGGAAAAGCGTCTGGCAGCGCTGGAAGACGGCCAGTACGCCGTGGCTTTTGCCAGTGGGTTGGCAGCGGAAACCAGCCTGATTCTGGCGCTGGTGAAAGCGGGTGGCCACATTGTGGCATTTGATGACCTGTACGGCGGTACCCGGCGCCTGTTTGCGCAGATTTTCGAGCCCAACTACAATATTACTACAACCTTTGTCGACGCCCGGGACCCCGGCAACGTGGCTCAGGCCATTCAGGAAAACACCCAGTTAATCTGGATGGAAACTCCCACCAATCCTCTGTTGAAACTGTGTGACATTCAGGCCATCGCCGGCATTGCCCGGGAGCACGGTATTCCCATGGTGGTGGACAATACTTTTGCCAGCCCCTATTTTCAAAATCCGCTGGCGCTGGGGGCAGACCTGGTGCTGCATTCCACCACCAAATATATCAATGGGCATAGTGATTCCGTTGGCGGTGCCATTATTACCAACAATGCGGCGTTTTACGAATCGCTAAAATTCGTCCAGAATGCCGCCGGTGCTATTCTCTCCCCGTTCGATTCCTTTTTAATCCTGCGCGGCAGCAAAACCCTGGCAGTGCGCATGGAACGGCATCAGCACAATGCCATGACCATTGCCCGTTTTCTAGAACAACACCCCCGGGTAAAACAGGTGCTGTATCCGGGACTGCCTTCCCACCCCCAACACGAACTGGCCAAAACGCAAATGAGGGGCTTTGGCGGAATGGTGTCCTTTGAACTGGATGGGACGCTGGAAAATGCCAAACGGTTTGTGGAAACGGTGCGGTATTTCGCCCTGGCCGAAAGCCTGGGCGGTGTGGAAAGCCTGATTGAACTCCCTGCGATCATGACCCACGCCTCAGTCCCACCGGAGGTACGGCGCGAATTGGGCATTGCAGACGGCCTTATTCGCATTTCAGTGGGTATTGAAAATGTGGATGACCTGCTGGAAGACCTGGAAAACGCCTTCAACAAAGCGTTTTAACAAAGCAACTGCACACCGCCTGGATCATTGAACTTTCATTTCAAACTGGAAAATTCACCCAAATGAAAACGCCCCGGCGGAAAACCGGGGCGTAATGTAAACGGTAAGGGCTTCGCACCTCTCACGCGCGTTGTTTCTTCTGTAAATTGGCCTGGCACTGACTGCAAATGCCTTCAAACTCAATGCGGTAGCGCTGGACTTTAAAATCCGGAATGGCTTCCAGATCAATGGGGAGTTTGTTCAGCTCCTCATTGTAAATATCCTGCACCCGGCGGCAATGGATGCACACCAGATGATGATGCGGTGAGGTATCGGCATCGTAGCGGGCCAGATCGTGCAGGGCAGTAACTTTGGTAATAACCTGATGTTCCGCCAGCGTTTCCAGCGTTTTATACACCGTCGCCAGCGAAATGGACGGGTACTCTTCCTTCACCCGGCGGTAAATATCCTCCGCTGTGGGGTGTTCCTTGGATTGCATAAGATATTTATAAATAATCATGCGCTGATATGTAACATTCAACCCTTTTTCCCGACAAACCTGTATAAATTGATCCATGGATAACATGGCGCATATCCCTATTTTGTTACGCTCTAATTATACAGCCCTCATCAAAATAAATCAATATTTTTTCCAAAAAATCCGACTTTTTTGGTCGGCTTTTATTGATTACAATCATCCCCTAAATTACATTCTTTGGTGAAGGGAATTTGGAGTATGGAAATCCATCGTTTTGAAAGCCGCTATCTGCGATTTCACACGGTCTGTTTGGTCAGTCCGGCCAAGCAGGCCGTGCTCATTGACCCGGGGGTGTTGCCGGAAGATGCGGAAAGGCTACAGCAATTTTGTGAGGAACGTCGGTTAAACCTTACTGCTGTTCTGTTTACCCACACCCACGGCGACCACTTTGCCTGTTGGCCACCTTTCGAAACCGCGCCCACGTATGGCAGCGCCCGCATTCTGGAAAAACCTGCCGCCCGCTGTGAAAACGACGTCAAATACGTGTACTCCATCTGGCGAAAATTCCGGGTAGACGCCCCCTGGGCAGCACGCTTCCCCCGCATTGATTACCC
>WGBF01000231.1 GCA_015494485.1 bacterium
GGTATGAATTGCGCAGCGCTGACCCAATTCCCTTTGATATGGAATACACCCGCGACCTGGGATACACGGCAGCGCAATTCATTCTGGAAGGTGGCAATGCAGCCATGGTTTCCATTCAAAACGGCCATTTTGTGCCATTGTATTTCAAAGACATCCTGGATCCCAAAACCGGGAAGGCCCGGGTCCGAATGGTGGACGTGAGTTCTGAATACTATTTTATCGCCCGCCGGTACATGTTACGTTTAAACAAAGCGGATTTCGAAGACCCCTTCGAATTATCCAAATATGCTGCCACGGCAGGCATGACGGTGGAAGAATTTACAGATCGATTTAAATATTTAATTGAGAAAGACATGCTCTACCGGGTGGTAAAAGAGAAAAAGGTGAAAATTACCGGCCACGAAAGCAATCTGGCCCATAAGCCCAAGGAAATTCGGGAAAAAGAAGCTAAGGTAGCAGCAAAAAATAAGGAATAAATCAATTTGGCAGTGCAACGGGATCGATTCAAACGTAATCGGATTTCACACCGGATTGATCTTTGTACTTTTCGGAAAACAATTTTAAATTGGGTTGTTTTTCAAACTTGGGATGAATTTTTATACGGTGCTTAAGCAATTTTATTGGTGGCTTAAGCACCTTTTCCATTGTTCGATAATAGCAACGAATTTTAACGAAAACATGTAGGGTTTATGCACATTATTACGGCTATCGAGGAGGCCAAAGAGCCAATTATTTCACTGGAGATCACACCTCCGGACAAAGGAAGAAGCATCGCTGAGCTTTACCGCACACTGGATGCCCTGATGCCATTTTCACCTTCCTTTATTAATGTTACCTATCATCAACCACAGGTTGTTTACGAAGAAAAAGACGGCATCATTTATCGCATCCCAAAACGTAAAAAGCCTGGTACCGTTGGCATTTGTGCGGCCATTACCAACCGATATCACATTGAAGCCGTCCCCCACTTTATTTGCGGAGGTTTTTCCAAATACGAAACGGAAGATGCACTTATTGACCTTCATTACCTGGGCATCACCAACATTTTTGCTGTTCGCGGAGATCCGCCCCCTGGCCAAAAACGGTTCATCCCCAACCAGGATGGGCATCGGTATGCCAGCGAACTGGTGCGCCAGATTGCCAATATGAACCAGGGCATTTACCTGGAGGAACTGGAAGACGCAGAGCCAACTAATTTCTGCATTGGTGTAGCGGGTTACCCGGAAAAGCATTACGAAGCACCCAATTTTGAAAAAGACATGCTCCATTTAAAATACAAAGTGGATCAGGGTGCTCATTACATCATTACCCAGATGTTCTTTGATTTTAATGTATTCAAAAACTTTGTTGAATATGCCCGAAAAATTGGCATTACCGTACCGATTATTCCCGGCATAAAACCCATTACACGCATGTCACAATTGGAAAGTATTCCCCGGGATTTCCACGTTTCCATTCCCAATCATTTTGTGGAAGCCATGGAATCCGCGCGAACCCCGGAAGCTACCCGAAAAGCCGGCATCCAAAAAACAATTGAATTGTGCCAGCAGCTTCTCGATTACGGCGTGCCCGGAATCCATATTTACACCATGGGCCGTGGAAAAGCCACGTGCGAATTGTTAAAAGGATTGGGCATTCAGAAATAGTTCCTGCCCCCGGGGAACCTCTCAATTATCAAAAGGTTTGACTTTATAGCCCAATGGTAATAAATTTGGCACGCTAATTTATGGGGCCGTAGCTCAGTTGGGAGAGCGCTAGAATCGCACTCTAGAGGTCAGGGGTTCGACTCCCCTCGGCTCCACAATTAACATGATGATGTGGTTAACAACAACGTACGCCAGGTCCCACGCAATAGGACACCGCCGAACCCCGCCAGGTCCGGAAGGAAGCAACGGTAGGTGGCTGTTCTATGTGCCGTGGGGTTACCTGGCGTTATTTTTAACGGATTCTCCGGAGCACCCATGAGCTATACCGTACTGGCGCGAAAATACCGCCCCATGGTTTTTGAAGATGTTATGGGGCAGGAGCACGTAACGCGGACGCTGATGAATGCACTGCGCCAGCAGCGGATTGCTCATGCCTATATTTTTGCAGGTCCCCGGGGCGTGGGCAAAACCACCACTGCCCGTCTCCTGGCAAAGGCTGTCAATTGTGAACATCAACCGGCAGTGAACCCCTGCAACCAATGCGAAAGCTGCATTGCCATTACCGAAGGGCGAAGTCTGGATGTCATCGAAATTGACGGTGCCAGCAACCGCGGGATTGACGAAATCCGCAACCTTCGGGAAAACATTCGCTTTTCTCCGGCGACTTCAAACTACAAAATTTATATCATCGATGAAGTTCACATGCTAACCAAAGAGGCGTTTAATGCGTTGCTCAAAACGCTGGAAGAACCGCCGGAGCACGCGATTTTTATTTTTGCCACCACGGAAATTCACAAAGTGCCCTTAACCATTCTTTCCCGCTGCCAGCGGTTTGACTTCAAACGCATTCCCACCTCTACCATTGTCCACTATCTGGAGCAGGTTATTCAAAAGGAACACATTGAAGCCGAACCGGACAGTCTTTTACTCATTGCCCGAAAAGCCGAAGGCGGCATGCGGGATGCGTTGAGCATTTTGGATCAGCTTATTGCTTTTACGGAAGGGAAGTTAACAGTTGACAATGTGCGTCAATCCCTGGGGCTTATTGACGAAGAACTTTTTTTCCGGTTAAGCGATGCCATTTTGGAAAAAGATGAAGCCCGGATTGTGGAATTTGTTCATGAGTTGTTTGCTCATGGCCATGATAGCATGGATTTTTTGTACGGCCTTCAATCCTTCTTCCGAAATCTGCTGGTAGTAAAATCTACCGGAAATACCCAATTGTTGGAGACCTCGGATTATTTTAAAAAGATGTACCAGGAGTATTCCTGCAAATTTGATGAAAAAGACCTCCTTCATTTTGCCGATTTGTTGCTTCAATACGAAAACACCTTAAAATACAGCCCCAACCCGCAATTGGTCATGGAAGTGCTCCTGTTGAAGCTGGCTTACAAACCGCGGGCGGTTGACATTCAGGAATTGCTACAAGCACTCAAAAGTGGTGCAGTACCCGCAGCCGGGCCAACACCAAACGTCTCCCCCACCCACACAGCAACACCCCGGCAAAGTTATTCTACACAAAAAAAAACAGTAACCACTAAACCACAAACATCCTCCGTCACCGCGCGCCAGGAACCCTTAAAATTACTGGACGATTTAAATCAGCTGTCCGTCCCGACCGGGGCAGCAACGTCACCAACCGTTACTAAAAAACCAGAGCAAAAATCGGAAACATCCTCGTCCAGTGCCTCCGTTACCATTACATTTCAATTTGTAAAAGATCACTGGGCTTCCTTAGTGGATGCCGTACGAAAGCAAAAAATAATTCTGGGGAACTTCCTTCAGGAGGGAATACCCCACGCATTAAACAACGGCGTGGTAGAAATTGCGTTTGATAAGAAAAATACCTTCCACATGAAGCATGTGAACGAAAATATTAAAACAGTGGAACACATTGCACGGCAATTATGGAACGAAAACGTGCGGTTTAAATGCATTACTCTTGATTTCGAGGAAAACGGTCTTCAAAAACCCCGTCACACTCCAGAAGAAATATTAAAAGATTTAAAAGAAAAAGAACCCATTTTGCGAAAGATTATCGAAACATTTGATCTGGAACCATTTGACGATATGGAATAAACACACAGGGAGCTATATATGAAACCCAATTTAAATCAATTATTAAAGCAAGCGCAGAAAATGCAGGAAGAACTGCAGCGCGTGCAGGAAAATCTGGTTAATATTCTGGTGGAAGGAAGTGCTGGCGGTGGCATGGTGAAGGTAACAGCCAATGCCCAGGGACAGGTGGTCAATATTGAAATTGAACCGGAAGTGATTGATCCGGAAGACAAAGAAATGCTGGAAGACCTGGTTGTTGCAGCCGTAAACCAGGCCCTGGAAAACGCCAAAAAACGCGCTGAAGAGGAAATGGCCAAAGTGACCGGCGGACTGATGGGGAACATGCCCGGTGGCTTTAAATTTCCCGGTATGTAAACAGGTTCAAGTGAAAAGATGAAAGCACTGCCGGAAGCACTGCAACAGCTTATACAGGCATTTAGCCGGTTACCGGGGATTGGGAAAAAAACCGCAACCCGACTGGCGTTTCACGTTCTAAAAATGGATAAAGAACAGGCCATGGAACTGGCACGGGCAATTCAACATGTAAAAACAAATATCCGGTTCTGTTCCATTTGCTACAATATCACGGAAACTGATCCCTGCCCCATCTGCCGTGATCCGTTACGCGATAAAAGCACCATCTGCGTGGTGGAGTCTTCCGAAGATATTTTATTAATTGAACGGACCAATGAATACAAAGGCCTTTATCACGTGCTGGGTGGCGCGCTTTCTCCTCTGGATGGCATTGGACCGGAAGATTTACGCATAAAAGAATTGCTAAACCGATTGACCCCGGAGGTTAAAGAAGTAATTTTGGCATTAAATCCCAGCACAGAGGGAGAAGCCACCGCGATTTACTTAGCCCGCTTAATCAAACCCCTGAATATCAAAATTACACGTCTGGCACGGGGAGTGCCGTTGGGCAGTTCGCTGGAATTTGTAGATGAATTGACCCTTTCCCGGGCAATCCAATCCCGGGATGAATTGTAATTTATTTAAAAAACGCCAGTAAAATTCCCAGGATCATCCCTACCTGCCCTACCCAGAAAATGAACATCCATTTAATCAACTCCGCGCGCGTCTGGCTGATTTCGGTACGCAACCTGGCCATCTGTTCAACCATTTCACCACGTAGCTGCTGATTCATTTCCACCATTTCTCCGCGTAGCTGCTGGTTCATTTCCACCATGTCCACACGCAATTTGCTTATTTCCTCCGACAGGCGGCGCTCAAATTTTTCTTCTACAAATGTCAGAATATCTTCCTTTTGCTGTTGTTGGGAGGAATTAATAAGGTCAATCAATTCCTGCACCCCTTCCTCCCCCAGTTTTTCCCGCAATGTTTTTCCAACTTGAATGACCGGCATATCGCATTATTTTTTTACCAAAATATGAAATACCCTCATTTAAATCAAGTACCGACCTGTTCATTAACAACTTTTTCCATCGGTACCCCTAAACTGGTACCAACGGATAACGCTACTTTTAACAGGTAATGATCCTTGGGTACATTCCGCTGTTTGCCCATAACCTTTTCAATAGGAACAGGTACCATTTTATTGCCCTGCAAAGCAACCATATGATTAAATTTTCGTTCGTCCACCAGCTCCACCGCCCGAATGGCAAACTGAGTGGCCAGCAGTCGATCGAAGGGTGTGGGCGTACCGCCGCGCTGGAGATGCCCAAGAATTGTTACCCGTGTCTCAATGCCCAGTTTTTCTTCAATCTGGTCGGCCACCACATTACTGACACCGCCCAGACGCGCGGGCGCGCTGGTGTCTTCTTCCACAATCTTCCGGTAAACCTGATGTCCGCCTTCCGGATAAGTCCCTTCCGACACCACCACAATGCTGAACTTTTTACCAAACCGGTGCCGTTTGCGGATAGCTGCTACTACTTCATCAATATGGTAGGGAAATTCTGGCAATAAAATAATATCGCCACCACCGGCAATGCCGGACTCCAGCGCCAGCCAACCGGCATTACGCCCCATTACTTCCACCAACATGACCCGATGGTGAGACTGGGCCGTCGTGTGCAATTTGTCAATGGCTTCGGTAGCCGTTGTCCGCGCCGAATCAAACCCAAAGGTAATGTCGGTTTCCATTAAATCATTGTCAATGGTCTTGGGAACACCCACAACATTCAATCCTTTTTCTGCCAATTTACCGGCAATGGTTAATGTGCCATCTCCACCAATGGCAATCAGGGCATCCAGACCCAGATCATTGTAAAAATCCACGCAGGCATCGGATTTATCCACTACCTGCCGTTCTCCATTCACATGTTCCACCACACCAAACGGGTTGGTTTTATTATCCGTTCCCAGAATCGTACCGCCCTGGGTTAAAATCCCCGAAACTTTATCACTGGTTAAAATGGTGAAATTTCCTTCCAGCATACCCCGGTAACCATCAAAAATTCCAATGACCTCATAACCAAATCGGTTTGCAGCCGATTTCACAATACCCCGGATAACAGCATTTAATCCCGGACAATCACCGCCACCGGTTAATACCCCAATACGTTGCTTGCTCATGATTTACTCCCTTTGTTATTTCTAACGTTCTGTTTATCTGTTATCGGCGAACCAAAAATTTCCTCCAGTTCCGGCCGGTCAACAACTTCTTTCTCCAGCAGGCGTTGAGCCAGTGCTTCCAGTTTGTCCCGTTTTTCTTCAATGAGCTGCCTGGCCCGCTGATAGCAGCGCTCGATTATTCGTTTCACTTCCTCATCAATAATCACGGCCGTTTTTTCGCTGATTTCTTTTTCCGGAACGGGGCCGCCAATAAAGCCATTGCGGGAGTGTTTTGCAAAGGACAAATTGGGCAACCGCTCGCTCATGCCGTATTCCACCACCATGCTGCGGGCAATTTCTGTTGCCCGTTCCAAATCATTGGCTGCCCCGGTGGACACCGTCCCGAAAACCACTTCCTCGGAAGCCCGTCCCCCCAGCAAACTGGAAATTTTATCTTCCAATTCCTCCCGGGTCAGCAAGTACCGGTCTTCCAGCGGCGTTTGCAAAGTATAGCCCAAAGCGCCCACCCCCCGGGGCACAATGGACACTTTCGCCACGTATTCTCCATGGGGTAAAAAATACCCCACAAGGGCATGCCCGGACTCGTGATATGCAACGACTTTCCGCTCATGTTCATTAATCACCTTATTCGGCTTCTTTAATCCCGCCACCACCCGCTCAATCGCTTCCTGAAAATCCTCCATGGAAATTTTATCTTTATTTTTACGGGCTGCCAGTAGTGCCGCTTCGTTACACACATTGGCAATATCTGCCCCCACAAATCCCGGAGTTTGTGCTGCCAGTAACTGAACGTCTACGTCATCTGCCAATGGCAAATTGCGCATGTGGACTTTAAAAATAGCAATGCGCCCATTCAAATCGGGTCGGTCAACCACAATTTGCCGGTCGAAGCGACCGGGCCGCAACAGCGCCGGGTCAAGCACATCCGGGCGGTTGGTTGCGGCCATAATGACCACCCCCTTGCTGGTGTCGAACCCGTCCATTTCTACCAGTAGTTGATTGAGGGTATTTTCCCGCTCGTCATGCCCACCGTAAATGTGTCCGCCCGCCCGGCTGCGACCAATGGCGTCAATTTCGTCGATGAATACAATGCAGGGGGCTTTTTCTTTGGCCTGGGCAAACAAATCCCGAACACGGGCGGCCCCTACTCCGACAAACATTTCCACAAACTCTGAGCCCGAAATACTAAAAAAGGGCACACCGGCTTCACCGGCAACCGCTTTGGCCAACAGAGTTTTGCCCGTACCGGGCGGGCCGACCAGCAGCACCCCTTTGGGCATTTTACCCCCCAAACGCTGATATTTCTGAGGATTTTTCAAAAACTCCACCACCTCTTTAATCTCTTCCACGGCTTCATCAATGCCGGCCACATCCTTAAATGTTATTTTGTTCCGTACATCCTCAGCATAAATTTTAGCCCGGCTCTTCCCAAACGTCATCACATTGGAACCGGTACCCATTCGCCGAATAAGGTACCCCCAGATTAAAAACAGAATAACAAACGGTGCCACCCAGTACAGTAAGATGGTTTCAAACCATCGGCTTTCCACAACGCCGCGGTACTCCACCCCATGCGCATCCAGAAGGGCCAAAAGCTGGTCGTCTTTCA
>WGBF01000232.1 GCA_015494485.1 bacterium
CCCACCGTACTGCTTACCTCAATGCGTCCCCCATGGTCTTTGATGATTTTGTAGCTAATACTTAATCCCAAACCGGTGCCTTTGCCCACCGGTTTGGTGGTAAAAAAGGGGTCAAATATTTTTTGTTGAATATCCTCCGGAATTCCCGGCCCGGTGTCTTCAATTTCCACCACCACCGCTTCGCCTTCCCGCCGGGTTCGAATGTAAATATTGCCGGTATCCTCAATGGCCTGTACGGCATTGGAAAGGATATTCATGAACACCTGATTCAGGGGGCCAGGCTGGCCGTACACCGGGGGAATATCCCCGTAATCCCGGTGCACCTGAATGCGATGCTTCAGCTGGTGCGCTAACAGGCGCAGTGTGGACTCCAGCCCTTCGTGAAGGTCAAATGTTTTAAATTCCGCCTCGTCCAGCCGGGAGAAATTGCGCAGGTTCTGAACCACCTCTTTCACCCGGCGGCTTCCTTCCAGGCTTTCGTTGACGATGTGCTCCAGATCTTCCTGCATTTCCTGTAATGTACGAATCTCCTCCGGCGTCAGATCGCTTTTGCGGGCTTCGGCTGCAAGGCGATTCAATTTGTTTATCAGAGCATTCAGGGTCGCCATATAATCCTGTAATACCCGTAAGTTGGAATACACAAAAGCAATGGGATTGTTCAATTCATGCGCAATACCCGCCACCAGTTGCCCCAGACTGGCCATTTTCTCCGAATGCACCAGTTGCAGATGAGTTTCCTTTAACTCGCGGTTCAGCCGTTCCAGTTCCGCATTTTTGGCTTCCAGCTCCCGGATATACGCTTCCCGAATTTGAGCTTCCGTCAATTGCCGGGTCAGTTCCCGTGTTTCTTCAATAAAATGAATGTTTTCAATGGCAATGGCCGCCTGGGAGGCCAGAATTTGCAAAATCTCCGTGTCCGCTGCCCCGGGAATTTTCCCATTGGGAAGCGGCCCCAGAAGCAACAATGCCATCCACTGCGTTTCCCGGAATACAGGAACCCCCACGCTAACGGACTCGGGAGCAAGCTCCGGAAACAGGCGCCGGATTTCCTGTGGCGTCCAGATTCCTTTTAACTGCACGGTTTTGGGACGGGTAAGTGTTTCCGGGAACATTGCCGCCTGTCCCGCCCCTGCCCGTTTTTGCAATTTGTTTTCGGCAACCTCATACACTGCCACAGCGGCCGGGGACAGGGCCGAATAAATGGCACTTGCCATGCGGCCGTACAAATCCGGCAATTTCTTAATCAAAATCACTTCGCGGGCAAAATCCCGCAACACCTGCCGGTACGCCCGGCGGGCCTGCTCCAGCCGGTACACTTTTTCCAGATAGGCCGTGGTTACCCCCAGTACCATCACAATAACCACCCACTGGGTTACCAGCAACCGCGTTCCCCACTCCCGCCCCTGCAGCAGAAATACCCCGTACAACGCCACCAGCAGAATCAGCAATAACACATTGGTTTGCAGGGGATTCATCCGGTAGCGGCGACCGGCAGCAATTAAAAAAGCACCAATGGTAACTAAAATAAACAGCACCCAGAACGCTTCCTGCCAGAATGCCGGCTTATGCACCATCCGTGCCCACCGCTGTTGCCACTCGGTTATTCGGCGGGCCAGGCCGCGGTGCTCCCACACATCCACTACCTGGTTGGGGGACAGGTGCTGCACCCACACATCCTTGCCGGAGGGGAACATCACCCGGAGACTTAGGCGGGATATTCCACGGGGAATACCAAAATGCGCCACATTTTCGCTTTGGGAAAGATAGCCCTGCACAGAGGCAATGTAGCGGTAGGCAATGGTCCGCAACGAATCCCCCTCTTCGCTTAAGAGCCAGACGTGGGTACCAAACCCTTCCCGGTTGCTGGAAACGCCATGGGGCCGAACGCGTAAATACGCCCCCCGCTGGAGGGGATTTAAATAGAGATAGGCCGATGTGTCCTTGTTTGCCACAAATAAATCCAGATCGCCGTCGCCATCGGCATCGGCCACCGCGCAGCCGGTGCTGTACGCACGGGAATGGGGGTCAATCCAGAAGGGCGTAAACATTCTGCCACCTTCATTCCGGAAGTACCCATTGGGGCCGATGGTGGCCACAAAAATATCCGCCCAGCCGTCATTGTCAAAATCGGCAATTACGCTGCCGTAAGCGGGATACGGAATTTGCACCCCCATGGAATCCGGTGCCGGAACAAACCGAAAAACCGTATCCCCGGGGGTAGTCTGATTTAAATACAAACGGGAATGCCCCTGGCGGTCGGTTACCAGCATGTCCAGCTTCTGGTCGTTGTTGACATCTCCAAAAGTTACTCCATTACTCTGAAAATCCTCCGTGAGATGGGGAAGCGGCAGCAAAACCCGTTCAAAATGTGTACCGTTAACGTTGCGGTACAATTCATCCGGCGCAAACCAGTTGCAGACGTACAGGTCCGCCCAGCCATCGCGATTCACATCCACCAGGGCTGCAGACTGACTGGTTGCAGTTGAGGCCACTCCCCAGTTTTCCCCCACTTCGCGGAATTGGCCGTAGCCGTTGTTTACGTACAACACATTTTTCCCTTTTTCTGTGGTAATGAACACATCCAGTGCCCCGTCGTTGTTGACATCCCCCCACACACCGGCATTGGCTGAAATGGTGGGGTCAATGCCAGCAATTGTCGTCCACGCCTGGAAGCGGAAATCGTTTTTTTGAAGCATTAGCGCCGTCACCTGCCAACCGGTAATCAACACATCCAGCCGCCCGTCCCGGTTCACATCGGCAACACTACCCCCCAGTTCCAGATGGGTTAATTTCCCGGGAAACAAATCGCCCCCCAAACCGGAAGAAATGGTAACGTCCCGAAATGGCTGCCCGGCACCGGGATTCAAAAACAGGCGATTTAAATTGCGGAAGCGTACCAGGTAAATGTCGGGAAGGGCATCATGGTTCAAATCAAAAAACACCGCGCCGTACCCATCATCCATTTCGGGAATGAATTCATGGTTCTGGGAGTGAAAAAATGCCCTGACCCACTGTTGCCACCCCGCTTGTTGTGCCATAAGGGGTAAGCTTCCCAACAGAAAGGCCATCAAAAGAGCCGCAATGTGGTTTCGGAATGGCACCCTGCAAAAATTCCCCGTTTTTCCCATTCTGAAAAATACCGCACAAACGGCAACGGTGCAAAAACTAATATGAGGTTTCTTCCCGGATGACAACCGGAACGTCTTTTTTCGCTTTAAAAACGTGGCCCAATGGGCCGGAACAATAATCCCCTTTTGTGAAAACGCACCCCCGATGTTAACTTTTGGCGAATTTGTGCGTAGATTGCTCACAAAAACAGCAGGACGGATAGCCGATTTGCAACACCACCGGAACATGACGCACCGCTTCCTTTTGGTCTTTTTTTTGGCCTGTCTGTTATTTCAGAGGGGCAACGCCGCACCCCAATTAAAACAGGGGCAACGCCGCACCAACCAGCTGGAAGGTCCCGTAAAGTATCAGGCGGAGGAGATTTACTTTTCTTACCCGAGGCAAACATCGTTGTTAATTGGTAACGTCCGTATTGAATACCAGAACCTGACCTTAACCGCGGGGAAGGTGCTCATCAACTGGCGGGAGAATAAACTTATTGCCGAAGGCATTGCCGATTCCACGGATTCGCTGGGGAATCCCGTCATGCGCCAGCTCCCTGTGCTGACGGAACAGGGACAGGAACCGATTTACGGTCAACGTCTGGAATACGACTTTAAGCACCAGCGGGGGAAAATTCTGCACGGAAAAACCGATATGCCCCCCGGTGTGTACCGCGGTGAGGTCATTAAAAAAGTGGGCGAAAAAACGCTGTTAATCCGCAACGGCTATTTCACTACCTGTAAATTACCCGAACATCCGCACTACTACTTCAAAAGCAACAAAATGCGCGTTATTGTAAACAAGCGGGCCGTAGCTAAACCCATTGTCATGTACATTGCCGATGTGCCGGTGCTGGGTCTTCCATTCGGAACGTTTCCTCTGGAAAAAGGACGCCGTTCGGGATTTATTATTCCCACCTACGGGAAAAGCCCCTTTGGCGGGCGCTACCTCCGTGGCATTGGGTATTACTGGGCTGCCTCGGATTACTTTGACGTCACGCTACTCACCGATTTTTACGAACGTACGGGCAATGCCTACCACGGGGAAATCCGCTACAAAAAACGGTACGCCTTTGGCGGAATGATAAAAGGTACTTACATGCCCCGGGATATCAGTTCGGGCGCGCCGCGCCAGCGCTGGTATTTAAATTTTTCACACAACCAGACCCTGGGAGACCTGGGGCGCATTACCGCTTCCGGGAATTTTGTCAGCGACCGCACTTTTCAGCAGGAATTTTCACCGGATATTAACCAGCGCTTAAACCAAAGTCTAACCACTTACCTGAATTACAGCCAGCGGCTGAAAAAACTTAACGGTTCCCTTACGGTCTCATTTCGCAGCGTGCAAAATTTGCAAACCGGCCAGCTGGATGTGGAATTTCCAAACGCGTCTATCTCCCTGCCTTCCCGCAGTCTTATTCCGGCTGCTAAGGGCACACCCCCCAGATGGTTCAATAATTTGAAAATCGGGTACAATTCCCAGTTGCTTTCCCGGTACACCAAACCACCGGATGCGGATTCCCTGGCCAAACCCACCACCCTCCGGGGCTGGAATCACCGGATTAACATGGTGTTCCCCCTGAAAATAAAATATCTGCGCACCACCCAATCGCTGAACTTCAATGAACTGTGGACGTCGGAATATTTGAATTACCGTTTCGTGGATTCCCTAAACACGCTGGAAAAAGACACCATACGGCAATTCCGGGCCCGGCACACATTTTCCTACAATCTCAGTGCTCAAACAACACTGTACGGGTTGTGGTCGATTCCCATACTGCCGCTCAAACTCATTCGGCATAAAATGGACCCGTCCATTCGGTTTTCGTTTGCCCCGGATTTTACCCGGCCGGGTTTTGATTACGTCCAAACGTTCCGGGATACCACCGGCCGCCTTCTTTACGGAGACCGCTTTGTCAACAGTACCGGAGGAGCAACGCCCCGCACCACCCAAAAACGGATGTTCATTTCCATCGGGAATTTGTTCCAGGGCTTGTGGCGCTGGCGCGGTGAAGAAAAGAAAATTGACCTCTTCCGTGCTACTGTTAACACCGGGTATGACTTTGAACGGGACTCTCTCCAGTGGGACAACATTACCACCAGCGTGACGTCCATGCTCAGCAACCGGTTCCAGCTCAATCTTCGGGCCACGCACTCCATGTACGAAAACATTCCCGGGACCACCCGAAACCAGGACGTTCCGTTCTGGAAAAGCAACCGCTACCGCTTTCCGCGGCTGGTGAATTATTCAGTGACCTTCTCTACAACCTTTCGCTTTAAAGGGAAAGAGAAACGCACGGGCCAGGAACCCCAAACGGATGCGGATACCACATCCGTTGAAGAAGACGATTTGCTGGGGGCTTCCACGTTGAACGCCCCCTTGGGAGCCAACCCGGAGCGGGAACAACTGGCGTCCATGACCATTCCCTGGGAAGTCACCGGGAATCTGGATTACCGGTACCAGTGGAGCGCCCCCAATCGGC
>WGBF01000233.1 GCA_015494485.1 bacterium
CGCGGGATAAAGCGGATTCTGTGCGCATTCGGGTGGTGGTGCCACCGGGTTACCGGGTGGGTTCCAATGGTACCCTGGAGGTGCAGCGCCGGCTACCCAATGGGTGGGAAGAATTTGTGTGGGTGGAGCGTTACCCCATCACCACCTATCTTGTCTCCCTGGCCATCAGCAAATACGCTTATTTTGAAGACCGCTGGGAATACGCACCCGGCCAGTACCTGCCCCTGGTGTATTACGTGTACCCCAGGGATTCCGCACGGGCGGTGGAAGCGTTCCGTCCCCTGCCGACGATTCTCAGCGTGTATTCCCAATTATTCGGCCTCTACCCGTTTATTACCGAAAAGTACGGCCAGGCCCAGTTTCAATGGGGTGGCGCTATGGAGCACCAGACCCTCACCAGCGTGGGACGGGTGGCCAATTCCTGGGAGTTTGTGTACGCCCACGAAGCCGCTCACCAATGGTTCGGTAATCTGGTAACCTGTGCCACCTGGGGGGACATCTGGCTGAACGAAGGGTTTGCCACCTACAGCGAAGCCCTGTATTACGAAGCGTTGAACGGCACGGAAGCCTATCACCAGTACATGAATGCCATGCTCCCCTACATGGACTCCTGGGCCACGCAGGCCATTTACCGCTACAATACGGATAGCGGTATTTTTCACCGCACGGTGTACAACAAAGGTGCCTGGGTGCTGCACATGCTGCGCTATGTATTGGGGGATTCCACCTTCTTTCACATATTGAACACCTACCCCAACGATCCGCAATTTCGGTTTGGCAATGCCACCACCACGCAATTTCGCCAATTCTGTGAAGCTGTTAGTGGAAAGCAACTGGAGTGTTTTTTTAATCAGTGGATTTATGAAGCGGGCTACCCGGAATACGATATCCGGTATCAAACCCGGATTAATGCCAGCGGGGATTCCCTGGACATTACCATTCTGCAAAATCACTCCGATGGTGAACTGGTAGTGTACCAGATGCCCCTGCCATTCCGGATTGATTATGCCGACGGCCACCAGGAGTCGTTTACGGTGTGGAATGCGGTCGATTCACAGCGGGTATCCGTGCCTATTAGCGGCATTGTCGATACCTTACGCTTTGACCCGGAGCAATGGATTTTAAAAACATTTACCATCACAGAACAACGTCCGACAATGCCGCCTCCTCTCAACCATCATATTATTTCTGCACCATTTCCCAACCCATTTCAGGAAAAAATGCGCTTGCTGTTCCAACTCAACCAGACCACCCGGGTGAATGTGGCCGTCTATTCTGTGACCGGCGAAAAAGTCCGCCAACTCCTGAATACCGTCCTTCCGGAACGGGATGCGGTGTATTCCGTGTACTGGTACGGGAAAGACGATTTGGGACGCCCGGTGCCCAACGGGGTGTATTTTTTGCGGGCTATTATCGGAGACCGCCAGACGGTGTGGAAAGTGCTAGTGTTGCGGTAACGGATTCTCAGCGGGAATTACTGTTTTGCTGGATTTTTCCCCCACAATTCGGGACAAAATGAAAGGGTCAATTCCCAATACCCATTGACGCTCAATCAAGCTGAACAATCTTTGAGAAAGGCTTTTTCGTTCCTGCTGGTGGTGGCGGACACTTCACCATCGCCTCCGTTGTGCTACCTCAACCGCCGCATTGACCTCACCACAAAGGGCCAAATACGGAAGAACCATTCTCCCTGTCATCAACGTTACCGGTAGGGTTGCCCTCATTTTCGCCGAAAAAAAAGCGGGCTCCGCAATGGAACCCGCCGGGAAATCAAAAAAGAGGGGAGTAATTTCCAGCGTTATTCACCGACCATGGATTGCAACTGCTGGATTAACTGATTTACCGTCACCGAACTGGCCGGAACTTCCAGATTCAAAAAGAAAATATCAAAATTGCCATTGCGGTTGGAATGAAAAGCGATGGTCTTCCCATCCGGTGAATACACCGGATTTAAATCTTCCGCCGGATTAAACGTCAGGCGCTCCTGTTCACTGCCATCCACCCGGGCCCGGTAAATTTCATAATTGCCATCCCGATTGGAATAGAACACAATGTAATTGCTGTCCGGCGACGCAAAGGGGTTCACATCATCGCCGTTGGGGTCATCTATTAACAACTGGGGCTTTTTGGTTTTCAAATTCATTACGTAAATATCAAAATTGCCATTTTTATTGCTGTGGAAAAACAGACTCTTGTCGTCCACGCTAAAACACGGTCCGCCTTCATTGGCCTGCGTGTTGGTCAATTGCAACTGAAAGGCGCCGTTGGGTTCCATTACAAAAATATCGCTTTGCTTCTGGGAATAGCTGACCTTTCGTAAATCCGCCCGGTCTGACACAAAAACCACCCGGGTTCCCTTGTGATTAAACCGGGGGAGCCAGTCATCGGCCACGGTCTGGGTTAAATTCTCCGTGTACCCATCTTCCAGGTTGGTAATGTAAATTTCCCGCGTTTTCAGTCGGGGGTCGATGGGGCGTTTATCATCCGCGTTGGAGGTGTACATTAAATATTTACCGTCCGGTGAAAGGACCGGCAGTTCCTCGTCCGCCGGTGTACTGATAAGCACGGAATCTTTCCCGCTGGCCAGATCGCGGATGTAAATATCCCAGTTGCCATTTACATATTTCTGATACACGATTTTGCTACCGTCGGCGGAAAAACTGGGGAAGGCTTCATTGGTGGAGTCCGTGGTTACCTGCTGCACCATGAACTTACCCGCCACCAGTTCCGCAATTTGCTCCTTGTACACTTCCCCGGCCGCACTTTGCAACACATTCAAAAATGCCCGATAGGCGGTTTTCTTTTCCCCCATTTCGTACTTTAACTTCCCGTAGTCAAACTGCACGTCGGTCTGATAGGGATCCAGTGCAATAATATCTTCCATTACGGAAGCGGCCTGGGGTTTCATATCAATGGCCAAATATTCACGATACAGCGCTTTTTTCAATTCAATATCATTGGGGTGTTTTTGAACCTGTTCGCTTAAGTACTGAATGCGGTCCTGCGGTGACATCTGCTGAAGTTCCTGCTGGGTGAGCTTTTTCCCGCCGCCACACTGAAATAACAATGCCACCAGGGTAAATAATAAAACAACGCGGAAACTATTTTTCATTATCCGCTCCTCCAAATTAGGCTATGGTTTAATGTGTATTTTGCAATTGTTGAATACGCCGTTTCGCTTCCCGCTTCAGGTCAATTAAAATTCCGGGCCGACGGACAATTTCTTCGTACATGCGAATGGCATCCTGAATCCGCCCCAATTTTTCGTAGGCCTGCCCAGCATAATACAGGGCGCTGGCTTCCCACTGGAGTTTGGTTTTGCGGGAAAGCAGTGGAATTTTTACAAATTCGCGAATGGCATCTTCGTACTGACCGGCATTAAAATAGGCTTCTCCGATGTAAAACTGAATTTCCGGTTCCACTTCACTGCTGGCTTCCAGTTTCAGTTTTTTAAAGTAGTCAATGGCATCCTGGTACCGGTTCAAGTTAATCAAGCAAATCCCCAGGAAAATCCGCTTGTCCATGATGTCTGCAGCATCCGGATATTCCTGAATGTACTGCCGGGTTATTTCCAGCGCACTATCCCACAGACCAATGCGATTGTAAATACTGATCAAATTGCTCATGGCCGTTTTACGGGCGCGGTCTTCCCTGGCCACCTCCACCGCTTTTTTAAAGGATTGCAGTGCCAGGTCCACTTTGTCCGCCCGCAGGTACACATTCCCCAGCGTATTGTACACATCCCCCAGCAGTTCCGTCTGGGGATACTTCTTCAGAATCTCCGTAAGAACGTTTAAGGCATCATCGGTACGATTTTGTACCGTGTACACCAGGCCCATAAAATACAGGGCATCGTCCACATACGGGGTCTTTTTGTATTTTCGGGTAATTTGCTTAAAATGCCGCAAGGCGGATTTAAATTCCTTTTTGCGATAGCGGATTTTCCCCTGGTCCAGCTCAAACAGTGCCAGGTAGTTGTTGAGCTCCGGGTGTTTTTTGTAGGTGGATTTAAATGCTTTAACCTGTGTTTGAAACAATTTAAACTTCTCCTGATTAATCAGGCATCGGAGCCGTTGGGCATCAAATTTAATTTTAGTGTTGCCATCCGGGGCAATCTGGACCAGCCGGGCATACGCCCGCTCTGCTTCTGCAAACTTTCCGTCATCAAATAAAATATCGGCAACTAATTGTTTCGCTTGAAAATAAATTGCATTCTCCCCTTCGACAACCAGGTTCAAATGGAAGATGGCCCCCTCGTGGTCTCCCTTTTCCAGTGCAATTTTTCCCAGGTAGAAGTGGGCCAGACTTAACAGCGATTCCGTACCTCCCCGTGACAAAAACGCATACAGGTGTTTGCGGGCTACGGGATAGTTTTTTTCCTCAAAGGCAATTCGACCGGCATAAAAATAAAATTCCGCCGGCACCTGGGGAAGAATGGCTGCCACTGCAGGGTCCGGGACCGAAATTTCTTCCCGCAGGGCTTCGGCAATGTAACGCCGCGCTTTTTGCACCTCCCCGCCCAGGACGTAATTTTCCACGATGGCAGATCGGGCCCGCAATGCGGAATCGGTGTAGGGGTATTTTTCCGCCAGCTGAGCAAGGAATTCCGCCGCCAGAAGGTAATTGCCCATGCGGGCATTCCAGCGGGCAATCTGCTCGTACATCCGGGCAGTAGCCCCGCAAGGCGGATAATCCAGCAAGAATTCCTTCAGGACGTTAACGGCTAAATCCACGTTTCCCTGGGCGGCCAACAACCGGGCTTTTACCCAGTACGCTTTTCGCGCCACTTCCACCCCCGGATGCGATTGAATAATGCCATCCAGCAACCGGAAGGCTTCGCTGGTATCCTTCTGGCTGATGGCCAGCTTTACCAAATTTAATGCCGCAACGTTGCGCAGTTTGCTTTTGGGATACGTCTTCAAAAAATGCGTCCAGAATTTTTTTATTTCTGCCGCCGGCCGCTGCGGGGTCATTTTCACGCTCCAGTCAATAAACCAGTAGGTCAGGGTATCCCGGCCGGGTATGAATTTGGCGTAGTGCATGGCCGTTTTGAGTTGCCGAAATATCAGGCTGTCCGGTACCGGCATGGCACCTCCCACATAGCGGGCCACGGTATTGCGATTGAGCAACGTTTCCACCAGGCGGAAATGAATGGCCCCCGCCAGAGCCGAATCAGGCTGGAGTTGCAGCGCCTTGCGAAACACATCTTCCGCCAGGGTGTATTGTTTTAAATTTTGCAGGTACACCGTACCCAGCCGATACAACAACCGCGCCCGGTCTTCATTAATCAGCACCTCTCCCACAATTTTAGCCAGGTCCACCACCCCCACATCCTGATTAATCAACAGGTGGTTGGTAATCAGGGTGTAGTACTGCGCGCTGCTGTCGGCCCATTCGGAAGCGGGAAATTCCTGCACCACCCGCTGAAACAGGGGCTGCGCGTGGGCATAGTCCCCCAGTTTAAACAGCCGAAAGGCAACCCGAAAGAGGTAGTCGTCCCGGTAGGGGGAAGACGGGAATGTTTGCAGGTAGGCGGCAAGTTCGTTTTGCATTTGCACCGAATTCCCTTCAGCAATGACGCCCTGCAAATACATGCGGTAGAGGGAATCCCGGATCGTTGTGGAAAATTGTGGCGGGAATTGATCCCGCAGTTGCCGCAAGGAATGGAGCCGGTGGTTCTCCAAATACACATTGGCTAATTTTAAATAAGCTGCCAGCTGGTACGGCCGGTATTGTGCCTTCCCGGCGGATTGAAGCACCGTCTCATACGCCTGAATGGCGGCCTCGGTGTTGTTTAGAGCATCTTCCACCAGCCCCAGATACAGATATACCGGAACCCTCAGGGTAGAATCCGCACGGGAAGTTAAGGTTTTCAGCAATTTGCGGGATCCCAGATAATCCTGCTGCAAATATAACAGGCGCGCCAGGGTAAAATTTAGCTGCTGTTGCTGGGTACTGCGCTTAAACTGGTTCTGGTACTTGCGAATCAGGGATGCCGCCACACGATACTCCCGCTGGGACATGGAATAATCCACCAGTTTCAACAACGCCTGAAATGCGGCATCCTGACTGGCAAATTGCTTCAGCAATGCTTCGTACGTGGCACGGGCTTTTTGCACCAACCCCAGCTGAGCATACGCTTCCCCCAGCTTCAGTAACACGTCGGCCTGTAAGTCGGAATCCCCCGCCAGCTCCCGGGCTTCCTGCAAAGTTTGCACGGCCTGGTCAAATTTGTTTTCTTTTAACAATAACC
>WGBF01000234.1 GCA_015494485.1 bacterium
CCCCTTAAGGGTGGCAATGGCATATTGCTCATGTGGAAGGCGGGCAATATGGTGAATGCGACTTTCCGTTAACAGACTATCCACTTCGGTTTTAAATTCTTTCAGGGTATTTCCATTAAATAGAAACAACCCTTTGGTGTAAGTGGCAATAAGCAGCGGGATTGCTTTTTTGGTTGACATGTTTGAAAATCGGGACGCCGGATATGCTGCAATGCCGCGGATATCCAATTTCCCAAGTTGGCGGCTACCGGAAAGCGCATGGAGGGAATCATCCTGCAGGCGAAGGAATCCCTCCCGGTGCTGGATAATAAGGGCATCCTCTACAGGAAATGCTTTTTGGAAACGAAAACCCTCCCGCCATGTTCGAATTTGGTTATTCACTAAACGGAATATTTTCCGGGATGAGATATAATATATCCGTTGACCTACGGCAAAAACGTAATTGACGGCGGCGGGATTCTGATTCTTCGTTTTTAATCTGGGAATTAATGATATTGCTTGCAGGGTGGCGGTTGAATCCGGGGTTAAATAGCCAATATCACTTTCGGCTTTGAAATAGATTCTGCCGTTGCCATCAATGGCTAAAGAGCGCATTCGGCTATTGTTGGGTGCGGGAATCATCCGCCATGACTGCCCATCATATTGCAAAATTCCGTAATTATTAACAAAATACATCAGCCCCCGCTTATCCTGGAGAATCTGCCAGTTTTGCGCATCACCGCCGGTGGTCTGCGGGGGATAATTTTGAATAAACGGGAGGCCCGTTTCAGGATGCGAATGCGTCTGACCGACTATCCATCCCAGAGTGACATGCAGCAGTAAAAATGTAGTGAACACGGTTTTCATCGAACGCCAATATTTAATACATGCATCGGCAACACGCCGAATTGACACCCAACATACTTTCTGAATCGGGCCTGGTTACCCAAATCCCTCCATGAATCATATTTTCAGATGTTACCAAAATCCATTATCCGCAACACAATGAAGCATTTGCCTAAATACAACAGGTGTTTTCGTTTCATTCACTTCTGCCATTTCAGGCATTTTTAGGTGCCGAAAAATTTTAGGGGGAGTCGTAAAAGTGTTCTGGGGAAGGCATTGTTAGGGATTTATCGATGAACAAGGGGTAGTATCATACCCGTTCACGGATCCGATTAATTTTCTGGAATAATCTTTCGCATTCTATTTTTAAAGTCCTGTATGCAATTTTAATATTACGTAGCCAATTCAACTCATTTCGAAACGGTAATTAAAAATTCCCCTTAAATTTTTTCAGCGAAACGCTCCACCCCCGGAGCGTTCCTTTAATTTATTTTAGATTAAACAGATGCCTCCTTTACGTGCATTAATTATTACGGACAACAAATTAGGCTATGATGCTTTCTTCTTTCCTTTCCTGGAAATCCTTGTAATAAGACAAAAACCAAAGGTAGACAGCAGGACGTTAAGTTATTATTTATTGTTTTGCAATATACTTAAACAAAACAAGAATTTCAAAATAATTTTCACCCTTCAATAATTGAATGCTGTTTACCGTTACCTGTGACTTCCGGAGAGTTCTGCCGTAATTTTTTTGTTACACCTGTACCGGTAATACTCAGAGGAATGTAGTATTTTTGCTACATCTTTGCTTCTTCAGATTGGCAATAATCGCCACAATTCCCATTTTCGTAAAAACCAAAGCACCCCAGAAAACTTCCCTCCTCTCCCCTATTTTTCCCGGAATCATTAATCCTAAACAGGTGTAATGTGTTGGAATTTAAATAAAAACCGCGCCCCCTTTTGAACATGAAGGAAGCGCGGCGGAGCGATGAGGCCTGTATGCTTCGTTAAAATAGCTTACAAATACAATACCATCCTTTGGCATACGGAAATGGTACAGGAGTTGCTAAATCCCATCTAAAAACGGAGGAGGCATCCAATGCTACGCATTATTCGATTGGTACTCATGGTTTTGGTAGTGTACAGTGCGGGATACAGTTCGTCATTCGGACTCATTTCGTATGTCAATGCAGCCCATTTTAACAACAATGGCCATTTTTCCCAGCCCAATCTGGGTAGTGGCGTGGGGGTGTATTATTCCATTCCC
>WGBF01000235.1 GCA_015494485.1 bacterium
ATAATATACATGATTATATCAACGGAACAAGTTCGATTCGAACATCCACAAACCAAAGAATTTCCCAATCAGTTATATTTGAACTGGGCTATAATTTTACTTCCCGTCTGGGTTTCTCTCTTTTAGGTTCATGGATCCATAAATGGCGGCTATCGCAAACGGGTGCTTCACAAAACCTTTATCGCAACCAATCTGTCGGTCTGGGTGACGCATTGTTTCTTATCCGTTATTCGCTTCAACCATTCACCATCCTACATAGAACGTTTCTTGCAGTTGGCCTGGGAATCAAATTCCCCACTGGTAAGATATCTGCAACGGAGAACGGTATCCGATTACCGGAGGATATGCAACCCGGCACCGGTTCATGGGATGTACTTGCAATATTTACCTATGTTATTAAAAAATTTCCCGTTCCTCAAATGGACCTCATGTTTCGCACTTCTTTTCGAGTGAATTCTTCAAATAAATATCGCTATCATTTTGGTAACGAATGGTTCAATCGGGTGGGCGGGATTTTTTATTTAACAGATACTTTTTGGTTATCTTCAACTGTCCTACTAAGATATTCTACCTCAGATAAGCGAAATTCAACCACTATTCCAAATACGGGCGGTGTCTGGGTTTACATTCAACCGGGGATTTATATATCTTTCAATCAACGGATACTCCTTCGTTTGGGTTTATATTGGCCACTATACCGAAAATTAAACGGTACACAACTAACAACCTCCTACCGGCTGGAAGGAAATATTACCTTTAATTTTTAATGAAAAGGAGATTCGCATGTATCGTTTTTTCATCCTTTCAATTAGCTTTTATCTGGTTTTAAATTGCACATCCACCCTGACAACTAATAACAATACCGAGTGGCTAATTCCTGTTAATGAAGTCATAGATGGTGGCCCCGGGAAGGATGGTATTCCATCCATTGACAACCCGAATTTTGTTCCGGCTTCCAAAGTTAATTTACTGGCAAAAGATGACCTTGTAATAGGGATAAAAGCAGGTACAGTTATCCGCGCTTATCCACATCGGATTCTGGACTGGCACGAAATTGTTAATGATCTCCCCAATCAATTACCGATTGCAATTACTTATTGTCCGTTAACCGGCTCGGCAATTGGCTGGCAACGCACCATTGGAGGAAAGATTACAACTTTTGGTGTTTCCGGGTTATTGTATAATTCCAATTTAATTCCGTATGACCGCAATACGAATAGTAATTGGTCCCAAATGTTATTGAAATGCGTAAACGGGCCACTGGCAGGAACAACAATCCAAACATATCCCGTTATTGAAACAACATGGGAAACCTGGCGCAAATTGTATCCGGAGTCTCAGATATTGTCATTCGATACCGGATTCAATCGGGACTATGCTCGTTACCCGTACGGGAACTACAAAACCAGTAACGATATCTTCTTTCCTGTGTCAAATCGTGACTCCCGGTTGCACCCTAAAACCCGCGTTTTAGGGATACTTTTAAGAAACCGCACCAAAGTATATCCCATTAATCATTTTTCTAAAGAGCCCCAGGTATTGCACGAAACACTGGAAAAACAAAATTACATAATTTTCGGAAGCAAGAAATGGAACGTGGGGGTTGCATATAAAAATCAACTCAAAAATGGTCCTGGCAATTTAATTTTTACCGTTGATACTTCTAAACTGCCAATAATATTGAAGGATAATTTAGGAAACCAATATTCTATTTTTGGCGAAGTGGTAGAAGGTCCAAATAAAGGGGATCATCTTTTACCTGCCAACGGATTCATTGCATATTGGTTTGCATGGTCTGCTTTTTATCCAAAAGCAGATATATGGAATCAATAACGACGTTAATAAAAAAGGCAGGGATGCATGCCCTGCCTTCGGATGTCGGGGCGGCCAGATTCGAACTGGCGACCTTGGCGCCACGCGCCACGCGGCTAACCAGGCTGCGCTAATACTCAACCCCCGAATCTTCAAGAAATCGGCGAATCCCACGGCTCTTAATGTACTGCTCCCGACGAACTGCCGATGACCGACTATCATGATACTCCCACCACACCAGCGCCCAGGGAATACCCGAACGCAAACTCTTTG
>WGBF01000236.1 GCA_015494485.1 bacterium
CCCCATTCCTTAACCAATCGGCCGGTTATTGTTCCGGACTCCGCCCGGATTGGAGCCACCATTTTTTCGGAGTATCCGGAAATTATGATTGCCGGCGATGGCCGGGATGTGCGCTTTTGCCGCAACCGCACCCGCATGAAGATTGCCAAATGCCCCTATGTGGCCCGGTTGGTAAAACATCGGGATAGCGATTATTTTGCCCTGTTGCGAAGCAAGCTCCACTGGGGGGAAGACTTCCGCAATAAAGAGCGATGGAGTTACCATTCCTGATTAAAAAGTATTTCGGATGAGTTTTGGACACCGCGGTACACCAACTACCTGCCCAAAAATTATTCCCGTTATAATGGAACGATGCGAAAGATCGTTTCAGTAAATGCCAGAAATGACCGATGCTCACGCCGCAGGTATCCAAAACCCTGCAGCACTGTGGGGGAAGCAGTTTTTACTTGGACGTAAGCGTAAACACGCCATCCCAGTCCGGTGGGGGCGGATTTTTCTTGTATTCGGTTACCCGCCGCAGGTATTCTTTGGACGGGCCGTCATTGGGGACCAACCGCAGACAATATTGGAAGCATTCGATAGCCCGGTCCCACTGGCGGGTGTTGTAGTAGGTAATACCGTTAATGTAAACGGGCAGGATTTCTTTAAATTTGTAAGGGAGGGGATCATCTTTTTTCGCAATCACTTCATACACTTTGACGGGCTTTTGTTTCCCTTTTACGCGAATCATGTCCAGCGGCCGGGTTACAAAATGGTCCTTGACCAGATTGTAGGTGCTTTCGCTAATCATAATATTCGTATTAAATAATTTATTGGCCCCTTCCAGGCGGGAGGCCAGGTTCACTTCATCTCCCATGACGGTATAATCAAATACCTGGTGCGACCCCATGTTGCCCACAATCATATTTCCGCTGTTAATACCCACCCGGGCGCGCAATTCCGGTACATTTTCCTTAGCCCATTTTTTATTTAGTTTGACCAGCCGCTTCTGCATTTCCAGGGCAGCAGCACATGCTTTAATGGCGTGGTCTTCGTAGTACACCGGTGCCCCAAATTCCGCCATGATGGCGTCCCCTTCGTATTTGTCAATAATACCATCATGCTCCAGGATGATTTCCGTCATGGCAGAGAGGTATTCATTAATCAGGGTTACCAGTTTTCGGGGGGTTAACCGTTCGGAAATGCTCGTAAAACCGGCAACGTCCGAAAACAACACTGTTAAAAAGCGTTCTTCCCCGCCCAGGGTTAATTTATCAGGGTGGCTTAACAGTTCATTGACGACCTTTTCCGGCACATAATGCTGGAATGCCCCCAGTACAATTTGCTTTTCGCGCTGGGTAACAATGTACTGATAGATGGTATTGGCAACATACGCCAGAAAAATGGCAAGGGTTGGAAATACCATTAAGGTTACAATGCGGAAATGGTCAAAAATGTAAAATTGTGCCAGGTTGTAAAAGAAGATGATGCCAATGGTAAGCAGCGTGGATGCAGTGGTGGAAATTTTCAGGGAAATGAACTGATTGATCAGGATAATGCCAAAGATAATGAGTAAGAACAAAATAAAGTTGGGCTGCGTGTAGTAAAGATTGTTCAGTATGGTGCGAATGGCATTGGCATGGATTTCAACTCCGGGCATTTCGGCCTTCATGGGTTTCCCGTCCCGGGTGGTGTATTCCAGAAAGGGGGTGGGGAAGTTGTCATGCAGTTCGGATACGGTGGACCCAATCAATACAATTTTATCTTTAAATACTCCTTCTTCTTTGAGCGTGTTAAAATAATCCAGGTCAAAATCCCCTTTCAGTTGAAAATCCTCGTCATCAATTACCGTGTCAAAGGAATAGTAGGGAAACGTATTCCGCGGTCCGGCGAAGTCGATGAGGATACTGCCGTATTCAAAGAAAGGGATGGAAAAATCTGCAAACTGAACGCCCTTTTCTGTAAACCGAATGCTTTCGGTTGGCGGGTAACCTTTGAATTTTCGCAAAACCTGCAAACCAAATGCAGGGAAAACATCATTTTTTAATTTCTGAGCCAGAATGTACCGGCGGTAAATCCCATCCGCGTCCGATTGGATAGCGACCACACCCCAGGTGCTGTCCGCCTGAAGCAATTCCGGAATTGGGGGGACCGGGTAGCGGTACGATTGGCTTTCTTCCAGCTTTCCGGTAAGGACCACCCGTCCGGAACGCCGAATAGCTTCCGCAAACTGACGGTCTTTTTCGGGGCCGTAGGGATCGGATTTGTCAAAAATAACGTCGATTCCAATGACTTTTGCGCCGGCTTCGGTGAGGTTATCCACTACATGGGCGTAGTAGGAGCGCGGCCAGGGCCATCGATCCGGCAACGATTCCATGGACTGGTCATCAATGGTCACAATCACAATGGGAGAATCATCTACCGACTCAATCCCGCGCCAGGTAAAGCGCCAATCGATGGTTTTCAACTCCAGGCTTCGGAGCACCGGAATAAAACTTACCACGTAGGCCAATAGAAAAGCCGCAATGGTTACCCCCAGCAGAGTCGTCAGTTTCTTTCGCGTCATCGTGGAATTCTCGATTAAAATGTAATGTCGTATCGTGCCGTAATGATATAATCATTGTATTGCAAATCGCCGGTGTAATTAATGAAGTCGCCGCTAAGAGTCAGCTGGCCATAGGGCGGCATTTCGTAACTCAGGCGACCGCTTACAAATAACCGATTGTAAATCTGGTTCAAATCTTCATTGACGCTTAAGTTTTCCACCTTGCCGTACTGACTGTTTACCGAAAGGGTGAGATTATCAGACTGACGGAGGAAACGAGCCCATTCGTATTCTGCCCCCAATCCCACGGAATTGAAGCCAACCTTGCTGGCATATTCTGTTTCCTGCGCACTTTCGGTATTTTGCAGGTTTAATTCCACTGTGGTGGTTAAGGGAAAGCTAAATCGGGTCTGGAGTACCAGATTTACGGTGTTGGACAGGCTGTTTCCTGTAAGGTTGATGGCATCGGCCTGATTATAGTTTAAAAGGGTTAAGGTTAACTGGTTCCGTAAACTTCCGGTAACCAGCGTGTAGCTGGACGATACATTCACTGAATTTGTGCGGGTGTTTTCCGGCACGGCCAGGGTGTCCAACAGCACATTCCGACGGCCGGTGTTGTTATACCCAAATGTTAAGGAGGGCAAATTGCCTGTTGGGAAATACGACAGGTTAAAGTAAATATTGCTGTTGGTTGTGGTGGCCGATTTGGATTGGCGAAGGTTGTCTTTGTACACCTGGTAACCGACGGTTAAGAATATTTGGTTCTTGTACAGACCAATGTTGTCATAAATGGAAAATCCGTTATAATCCGGTTGTAAATAGGGTTGCCCAAAGGTGGTGAACCCATCATCAATTCGCTGGTAGGTTGCGGTGATGTTTTGATTCCACCGTTTGAAGCGCAGGGCGAACTGGTACGCCAGGGACGGGATAATAT
>WGBF01000237.1 GCA_015494485.1 bacterium
CAAAAAGTTCCTCCCGCCGGGCATCAATGATGGGAACGATGGCTTCCGGGCGCGGACCCAGGCTGTAGGCCCACACCTGCAGGGTGGATACGGGAATTACCGGAATGTTCAGCGCCTGGGCCATCCCTTTGGCCAGACTAAAGCCAATGCGCAAACCGGTAAATGAGCCCGGTCCGGCTGAAACCACAATGGCGGAAAGTACATCTGGGGAAATTTCTGCTTCTTCCAGGGCCTGTTCCACCAAGGGCGCCAGTTTGCGGGAGTGCACGTTCTTCTGATTCACGGCAAATTCCGTAACAATCCCACTTTCGCGGCTCACCGCTACGCCGCATGTCAGTCCGGTGGTTTCGATGTGTAGCAAGTAGGGTGCTGTTTCGTTCATGAGGTTCTCCGTTCAATCCGTACCTGTCGGGCATTGGGGGCATCGGGTACAAAATCCAGGTAAATATTAATCCGCCGGGCGGGCAGTTCCCGCTCCACCTTTTCGGCCCACTCAATAAACGTTATGCCCTCGTCTTCCATAAATTCTTCCAGCCCGATGTTGTACAACTCCAGTTCGCTTTCCAGACGATAAAAATCAAAATGATACACCGGGATGCCACAGGCGGTGGTGTATTGTTGCATCAGGGTAAACGTGGGACTTGTAACCGGTTCTTTGCACCCCAGCGCCTGGCACATTTCCCGGATCATGAAAGTCTTGCCGCTGCCCAAATCCCCGTAAAATGCCACAACATCCCCCGGTTGCAGGGTGCGCGCCAGCTTCTGACACAGCGCCTGCATTTCGGCTTCGTTTGCGACCCGGTGTTCCTGTGTTTCGATGGTTTTTACCATTCCCGGTTTACCCTTTTGGTGTTAACTGAATGACCGGTAAAATCATTTCCTCCAGGGAAATGCCACCGTGCTGGAAACTATCCCGATAATACGCCAGGTATTTGTGATAATTTGTGGGGTACACGAAATAGTAATCTTCCTTGGCAATAATGTACTGGTGATTGGCCTGCCGCTGAGGCAGTTTGTATTCCAGCGGGTTCTTAATAATCAACGCATGCTTGGGGTCCACTTTCAGATTGCGGCCGTACTTGTAGCGCAGGCTGGTGGACGTTTCCCGGTCCCCCAGTACTTTGGTCCCCCGCAAGCACCGCACGGAACCGTGGTCTGTGGTAATGATGACCGAAACGCCCTTTTTGGCCAGCTTCTTGAAAATTTCCAGCACCGGCGAATGTTCAAACCAGCTTCGGGTGAGGGAGCGGTAGGAGGATTCATCCGGCGCAATTTCTTTTAAAATGGGCAAATCCGAACGGCTGTGGGCCAGGATGTCCACAAAATTCACCACCATGCTGAATAGCGGTTCGGTCAAATAGGCATCCAGATTTTGTTCCACTTTGCGGGCTTCGTTCACATTTAAAATTTTGCTGTACTTGGGGGGATTACTCAACTGGACTCCCAGCAGGCGGAGCTGATCAAAAATCAGTTTATCTTCGTAGCGGTTGCGGCTGTATTCGTCATCTTCCCCTTTGGCCCACAATTCCGGGTAACGCTTTTCAATTTCGGAAGGGAACAAGCCGCTGAAAATGGCATTGCGGGAAAACGGGGTAGCGGTGGGCAAAATGGAAAAGTAATAATCCCGCTGCAAATTGAAGTAAGGGTAGAAGTACTTTTCCAGTGCCATCCACTGGTCCAGGCGTAGGCAGTCGATGATCACAAAAACCACTTTCTGCCCGGCTTTGAGTTGGGGCAGTACAAATTTACGGACCACATCCACGCTCAGGGTGGGACGTTCCCCGTAGGGGCTTTCCAGCCAGGAGCGGTAGGTGCGCTCAATGTATTTGCCAAACTCCACGTTGCATTCCCGCCGCTGATTGTAAATCACATCCCGCAAATCCCGGTCGGCCAGCGCATCCAGTTCCACATCCCAGCGGGTAAGCTTCAGGTAAATGTCCACCCAGTCATCCGGCTCCATGGGGCCCATCAGCCGCATGGCAATTTTGTTCAATTCCGAAGCGTATTCCCGTGTAACCTTTTGCTGGGAAATGGCATGTTTTTCCAGAATTTTTTTGGCCGCCAGCAAAATCTGGCTGGGGTTTACCGGTTTGGTAAGGTAATCGTCTATCTGGGCGCCGATGGCTTCTTCCATCAGGCTTTCTTCTTCGTTCTTGGTAATCATGATGATGGGAAGGGCCGGATTGATGGTTTTGAATTCCTGCAGGGCGCTCAGGCCATCCATGCCGGGCATGGTTTCATCCAGCAGAATCAAATCGAATGGCTCTTGTTGCACCAGCTCCAGCGCATCTTCCGCATTAGTGGTGGTGTGGACTTCGTAGCCTTTTTCTTCCAGAAACAAAATGTGGGGTTTCAGAAATTCAATTTCGTCATCCACCCACAGAATTTTGGCTTTGGTCGTCATGCAAACACTCCTTTCCTGCAACGTAAATTTTAATGAATTTTTGTTGAGACACAAAATGCTAAAGGTTTTTATGGTGAAGGGCGGTTTTCTGTTCCCGCACGCGTCTGGCTGAAAACGGAACGGAGATGAGTGAACAATGCAGTTTAGTGCCAGTGAACGATGCGCCAGCCGTTTTGTTGGGCTTCGGATTCCAGCCGGGGGGTGGGATTCACCGCCACCACTTCCCCGAACAGCTCCATGTGCAGGGCATCCGTGTGGTGATTGGCAAATACCACCGATTGGTGAAAATCCATTTCCAGGGGAGCGGCCAGTTCCAGTAAATAGTCGCGTTTCTGTTGGGCGTAGGGATGCGGCGCTGCCAGCCAGCCGGTAAACCGCCCGTTGCGTTCTTCGGGTTGACTGGCCAGCAATTCGTCCACTGGTAGTTTCTGGCGCAACGGTTCTACCAGAAATAGGGGCGCGCCGCTTAAAATGAAAATGCGGTAGCCCGCAGCATGCCGGTGCAGGACTTCCGCAATGCCATCCCGGGAAAACGCGGCCACAGGAAACGGCGGAAGAAGCGCTTTCCGTAGCGCCGGGTGGCGTTTACCGGGAAGCCCCGCAGGTACATTTTGTTGGCCTTTAACTGGTGCGGTTGGCGGCGAATGGTGTGCCAGGCGCTCATCAGAAGGAACATCCCCAGATTCGCCGGGGGTAACATTTGCTGCGCCAGCAGGTGCTTGAAAAATTCCTGTTCGGTGGATGTGTGGGGCAGCAGGGTGCCGTCCACATCAAACACGGCCCAGCGTGCCATTAATTATCCTTTAATTCTTTCGGGTATTCCCGTTCAAACAGGTAGTAGCGTCCGTCAATAATGACCGGGATGCCGCGCAGCAGGTTCATCACTACTACAATCCACACGATGATTTCGGTAATCAGAATCAAATCGCCGAACATTCGGGGGGAGAGCCAGTGGGACACGCGTTCGTAGCCTTCCTGCAGGGTAAGAATAATTCCCAGTAGCACAAAGGCAATCACTTTACCCACCGCGTAAATGGTTCGGCTCACCGGTGAGGCCGTCAAAAATCGGGTGATGGGGGATTTCATCATCGTTTTTTCGCCAAAGGGTGTTTTTCCTTCTTTAGCGTAAGCCACGCTTCGCAGGGTATCCACAATAAAACTGCGGCTGATGAAGATAATGGGCACCCACACGCTGACAATACCCACGGAGCTGTAGTAAATCCAGTACACGTGTTCCACAATCCGGTCGCCGGTAATGTCGAACAATGCGCCGAACTCACTGGCAACCCCCAGCTTGCGCGCCACCAGGCCATCCAGAGAATCCAGGTAAATAACCAGAATGGTCAGGATAACCGCAGTAACCCGTTCCCAGAATCCCATATGAAACAGCACAACCACTACAAAGACCATTAATATGCGGCTCAGGGTAATGATATTGGCAGCATGTTGTTTGGTTTGTTGGGTCATGATGATATTTTATGTTATTCTGTGTTTGCTGACGGAGAATATTCATACG
>WGBF01000238.1 GCA_015494485.1 bacterium
AGGTGAAGGGTAAGCTTTTGCGGTTTATTATTTACATTTCCAGCTAAATCCTGCAGTGCTTCCGGTTCTGCCAACACTGAAATGGATTGGCCCTGCGTCAGGTATTCCATCCAGGAATTGCGAATTTTCTCCGGAATGCGGGCTTTCCAGGTTACGCTGGACACTGGTTGCCAATCAGTTAATTTTCCCCCATCTATTTCGCTATCGCCCACTTTGAATATTAGTTTTTGGCGATTCCATTGCGCCAGTACCTCCGAAAAACTCAAACGGAGTTCCCAATATGGGTTAACTTCATTATCAACCTGTAATACCATTTGAACCGGCTTGACCAGCACGGGTGGGGTTACATCGACTACAAATGAAACTTTCAGAAATACACTATCTACCTGGGAATGCTTCCGGGAATTTACACTGATTTCATATTCATGTATCCCCTCATTTAAATTCTGGAGGGTTATCGAGAAACTGCCGGAAGCTTTTTCCCGTTTCCCCCAGGCACCTTTTTCCCAGCGAACCGCGCCTACCGGCCGATACCAGACATTTAGCAACGAATCCTCCGGTATTGTAGACCTGGCCTCACCCGTAATTATTACCTCATGAGTATTGACAAATTCTGTTCCTTCGTTCCAGGGAGCATCCACCATAAGGGTCAATGGCTGGGCAATTGTTATCGTTAAACTCATTAACGTTAAAATCCATATACCGATGATGCGGTTCATCATTCCCTGTACCTCTTTATTCATGGATGCGAATTTTAGCTAAAAACAATTTGGTCCAGATAAATTTCTCTTCCCCGGTAGTGGCGCCACCCGAAGCGAACACCATCAGGTATTCATTACCCTGCATTGGGTGCACCGCGACATCCAGATTATTTAAGGTATGGGTAGGCACCAATACTTCCTTTTTGCGGGGAATATCATAGTAAAAAATGGGAAATCCTTTTTTAATATCTCTACGGACGAAAACAATTCCCGTATTTCCGACCCACGCGGGTCCTTGAATGCGATAGGAATTGGGTACCACATTTTCCACCACCGGGTATTTTTCACCTGTCACCACATCGTAAATCCAGATGCTAAAATTGCGGGGATGCCCTTCATCCGAATAATAGGCTATTTTTAATCCGTTGGGAGACCACTCCGGAGAGACGTCAATAGACTTGCCGTGGATAATCAGCTTTTCATTTTTTTTCGTTAACCGGTTGCCCTTTTTCTGTAAGGTGATTAACCCAATGTCGGTATTTTCCCGCGAATCCCGAATAAAGGCAATTGTTCGGTCATCCGGCGAAAATTTGGGTAACATATCCGCCCAGATACCGGTAGGATTGGTTAGTTGAATTGGATCATCAAATTCGCCGTGGTTAAATACGTACAAGTTCTGCCGGTCCGAAAAAGCGACCCAGGGAATATCTGCAACGGTGCCATTGGTAAAGGCCGGATTGCGAACCATTTGAAGTGAAGCAAGGTTGTCGAAACGGTAAAAAATATCCGAATTGGAAAATGGCTGATTTACAAATTTCTGAATTCCCTCGTTAGGCCCAATATCCGCCTGATAGAGATACCGTTGCCCAAAAAACGGCGTATGCACAAAATCAAACAATAGTGTGCCGTCCTCGGGGTCTTTCCAGAACGTTATGTTACCGGTGAATGTGGTACTTAATGAACTCCGCAACCCAAACCGGCCGCCGCGCCGGGCAGCATCTTTTTTCCCCAATTGAACATAGGTATCCGTTGCAATTTCATACAGATATAAGTACGCATTTTCGTTATCCCGCACTTCAAAACTAATGAACCGACCATCGGGGGAAAATTTTGGAATGCGGCAATTTTTTTGCGGTGGTACATTGAGTGCTTTTTTCCACACAACTTCCACGGTTTGCCCGTTCCCCATAACCAGAAACACGAACACTAGAACCAAGCTTTTCACACCCATCCGCATAGGCTTTTCTCCCTTATCTTGCCAATTGAAACAAAAGAAATGTGACCCCGGCCAGACCACCCCACATCATACCGCGTTGCAGCCATCCCGAGGCTTTGCCGATTTGAATAGCACGCGTTTTATCCAGCGGAACCAGCACCGCCTGGTAATTCCCTACCCGACGGCTGATAAATCCCGTTTGTCCGCCTACAGGTCGCACCGCATCGTGGGTATCAAAAAACACCACAGCATATCGGTCAGGAAGTTGGTAGTAATAATTTTTATTGTGCTCCAATCGAAGTATTAATGCTTTGCGCCGACTCCGATTGAAAACCAATGCCAGCGTATCGCCGGTCTGGGGTAGCACTACCCTGTACCGTGCAGTCCGAATGCGTTGGGGTAAAACGGGAAATCCTTTCAAATGACATTCGAAAATAGAATCCCGGGGATTAAAGTGATCGAAATACAGTTTTCCCAGGGAATCAAAATACATATTAAACTGGCGTAGCCGTGCACGTTGCAAAGGGGACAATTGAATGGGAGATAAAAATTGCATTTTCAATTCGGTAATATAATAACCTACCATCGGAGCATCCGGAATGCGAATAATGAGCGTGGCAAATTGTTGTTGAAACGCCTTGAGCAATTGGCGAATGCGTTGTTGCAGATTGGGATTTTCAACCGCTACAGTATCCAGAAATTCAATGTCCGCCAACAACAGGTCGAATTGCGGATCGGCATCGGTAATTTTCTTGCGCGAAAATAATATTTGGGCTTCCCAATAACGGGCGGCAACATGTTCCGGGTCCCATCGGAGAATTTTTTGCACTTCCGTGAGTGCTTGCGGATAACTTTGTACTTTATACAGGGCCTCCACACGTTCAAGAATTTTAATTTTATCCAACTCCGGTAATTGAGGGTACAAAACACCCTGTAAAACAAGTATTCCGAAGCAAATAAGGAAAGACATCCTTCTAAGCATGCAACACCCTCCAAATTACCGAAATGACAGATAAAACTGGGTAAACGCCAGAATTCCCCCCATGGTAATTGCGCGTTTCAGGAAAATTTTCCGGTCGTATTCAATTCGGTACAAACCTCCCTCTTTTATTGAAATGGTACCGGATGAATAACTGGAAAACGGGGGAAGCGATCCGCCTTTTCCATATATGTGAAATTTGTACAGAGGAAAAACCTTAAATTCAACGCTTCCACGATAGAGCAATGTTACCAGATACACGTGTTTATGACGACGTTTGGGGATTTGTACAAAACGGTTTTCCTGTTTAATCGTTTTCAATTGTTCAATATATTGTGTGATACTATCCGGCTGATTGGAAAACAGTCGGGCATTTTCAGCCAGCTGAATCGCCCAGGGGATTTTGCCCATATTGTTATACGCCCTGGCCAGGAGCATCAGTGTTGGCGCTTTTAACCCCAGGCGTAAATAGGGAGATTCCAACAGCGGAAGCAGCATAGCCCGGACATGACTCCATGCATTCCGGGAGGCCATATCCAGAGCCGAGCGGTATTTCTGGTGCCATTCCTCTTCAAATAATTCACCATTCACAACATCCGTTGCCAGTTCTTCCAGTAAGGATTTACTAAAATTGACGTTACCGGCTTTTTTAATAAATTTTTTCGCCAGAGCATATTTCCCCAGTGTAAGGTGAATTTTTGCCAATTGATAATACAAATACCCCTCAATGGGTTTTGACCCCTCGTGTCCCGCCAGCAAATGCTGATAAATTTGCCAGCCGGCATCATATTTTCCTTTCAACATCAGGGAATCTGCCATCGCACTCTGGTTGCCTACCTGGCGCTGGATGGATTGCAGGGTTAACTGCTGGAAAATGTTTACCATGCGGTCTCTGTAGGATTGAAATACCCCGGCTTTCTCCATTTCGGCTTTTACGCGTTGGTAATATGCCAAACCCTGCTGAACATTGCGCTGATGTACCAATACCTGCAAACGGTAAATCATCAACGGGAAGTAGGCCGGATGATCCGGCTTAATAATGGGCATTAATAAATCAATTAAAATTTGTAACCGAGGATAATTATTCTGTTGTAATGTTTCATTCAATAATTGTAAAGCTTCATTCGGTTTCCGGTAGCGGCGGTAAAACGCATCCAGAAATGGCTGAATGGTTTGTTGGGCTTCGCGGTACAGCTTTTCTTCCTGAGGGTCCAGATTATGCCTATTCAACTGATGAAAATAATAAGCTGCCTGGTACAAACTGTCCAATCGCATATAGGTATAGGCGGTATATAAATAATAGCGGTGAATTTCTTTCTCATCTGCCTTATCCAGATAAGTTTCAGCCTGAAGCAATGCTGTCCGGGCCTCCTTAAATGCATTGCGGAGAAACAGTTGCCGAACGCGTTTTAATACCAGACGCAGATTGATGGTTTGCTCATTTATTTTAATCGGGGTAAAAATTTTTCGAATTTGCTCTGGAGACAACAACTGGGGATCAATCAACCGGGGATTCTGTTGGCGCGCCTTTTTATAAAATTCCTCTGCCCCAACCTTATCCCCCAGGACATGAAAGTACAAAATAGCTAAGTAATAATTTAACTGGGGATGATCCGGATACCGTTTTCGAATTTTGTCCAGAATTTGCAGGGCTTTACCCGGTTGCCCTTTTTGGTAGTACTGAGCAGCATTGTTTAGCGCAATGGCAACCCGAATCTCATCCTGTGCCGGTACATGCTGCACAGCGGCAAACACCATCAAAACGATGAACAAAAATATTTTTCCGAATCGTTCAGGCATAATCCGGGACCTTCACTTTTTCTTTCCAGGGAAAATGACATCGCACAAAATGCCGTGGACCCACCTGCTTCAATTCCGGTCGTGCCATCTGGCATATTTGGGGTTTTCCAGCGCGAAAATACCGCGTGCAGTACGGGTAATACACACACTGTTTTTCATTTTCATCTGCAATGGCAGCGGTAAACAGGCGCTGATACATTTCCGAATCAAACGTGACCTCAGCCTGGCCTGATTGAAGTTTTTGAGCGGTTTGGAACAAAATTTCCGTATAGGGATGTTGGTACACATCTGTACTTCGTTCGCCTACAGGTATGATTTCTACTACTTCGCCACTGAACATGACTACAATGACATCCGCAACCCGGTGAATTACCTGAATATCATGGGAAATCCACAAATAGGTAAGCTGGCGTTTTTCCTGCAATTTCAGCAAGAGAGCAATTAACTCGCCTTTAATGGAAAGGTCCAGCGATGCCACAGGTTCATCCAGAACAATGATTTCTGGATTCAAGGCCAGTACGCGCGCCAGTCCAATTCGACGCCCTTCCCCTCCGGATATTTGATTGGGGTACTGGCGCAAAATGGTGGGCGATAATTGTACCTGTTCCAGTAAAAGATGGATTTTTCGATCAACGGCTGCTTTATCCCGAATCCCGCTTAACCGTACAGCCTCCACCAAATGTTCCCGGATATTCATTCTCGGATTTAAACTGGCATACGGATTTTGAAAAACCATCTGGATAGTGCGCCGCAGGGGACGGAATTGCCGCTGGGTTAATCGGGTTATTTCGGTTCCTTTTACATAAACACTTCCGGTGGAAGGGGCTAACAGATGGACCACTATTTTGCCCAGGGTGGTTTTACCGGAACCGCTTTCACCCACAATACCCACGACTTCACCCGGAAAAACCTGAAAATTCACGTCTCGCAACGCCACATGGCGCTTAATTTTCTTCTTAAAACCGTCCCGAAATTTCTGAACAAATATTTTGGAGATATTATTTATTTCAATTACAGGAATCATTGCCATTCCCTCCTGGCAAACTGCCAGCAACGAATCCAGTGCCCTTTGGCAACGGTCACCATTGGGGGGTGTTGGGCATTGCACTGCCGGTTTAGTTCCGGATGTGCGTTGGCTTTATATACAGGACAACTTTCCCGAATGGGGCAACCGGACTGCGCTCGATTCCAGATGTTATTATTAAAATGGCCGGTCCTGGAAAAACTCAGTTCAAGGCGATCCAGTAAAAATTTGGTGTACGGATGTTTCCAGGGATATTCGGGATGTATTACCTGATGGGCCGGTCCCCGTTCCCAGATTTGGCCGGAGTACATAACGGCGATGGTATCCGCCAACTGGGAAACAAAGTATAAATCATGGGAAATAATGATGCCGCTTAATTGGAACTTGTGTTTTAATGATTGGATTAATTCTATTAATGCTGCCTGGAGCGTAACATCCAGGCCGGAAGTGGGTTCATCCAGAATCACAAAGCGGGGTTTGCTGGCAAGCGCCAGAGCAATGGACACCCGCTGCGCCATTCCACCGCTTAATTCATGGGGATAAGCGTGTAACACCTTGTCCGGATCCCGTAAATTGACGGCCAGTAATAGTTGACGGGCTTCCTCCAGTAACCGTTTTTTCTCGTCTGTATTAAAAAACTGGATACGCGGCCAGTGCTTCCAGAAATCCGTTCGGCCGTTATGATGTTTCCGCCACAAAATTTCCAGCATTTGAGTGTCAATGCGTAAAAAGGGATTCAAGGTTTTGTGACCGTCCTGCATCACGTACGCAACGTTATTTTTCAACAGGGGTTTAACCTGCTTATAAACATGGTTCCGCCAGGAAAAGATTTTCTTTTTAACTGTGCCATTTTTCTGTTCAACAAAGCGGGGCAAATCGGATAGGATATTTACCGGTTTATGATTGAACCGGAATGTTACTTCCCCGGTTAAGGTGCCCGGTTGCAGGGGTTCTAATCCCAACAAGGCCAATGTGGTAATGGTTTTACCGGATCCGGACTCCCCGACAATGCCTAAAAACTCTCCGGCATTCACGTGAAAGTGGATTTCCAGGGCTGGATACCCCAATTGGTTTTGCCGAAATGCACCCACCGTTAATGCTTTCACATCCAAAATCGTCATTCCAGAATTTTTCCTGTAATTATATTGTCCATCCCCGACGTTTTTTATCTTCCTGTGCCCACAGAGAAGACAACCCGAATAAGGTTAAAATGACAATTAGTAATCCCATCGATGGAAGAAATGCCGGTAAGTTAAAATTCGGATTCCACGGCCAGGTGAAAAATGTTAAGCCGCCTACGCTGGTTGCGTAGTTCAACATTAAGCCCCAACTCTGATAACCTTCTTCGATGCCCAGATTAAGATATGCTAAACTGGCCTCCATAAAAATGGCCATGGCAAACATGTAAAATAGTTGAGATAAAATCATGTGTCGGCTGTGATGCCAGAGCACATGCCGGGCAATGATTTGCGGAATGGGGATACCCAATGCAATTGAGGCATCAATAAAATCTTCCCGCTTTAATTCCTCGATGCGGGCCTTTAACAATTCTCCCAATTTGGGTGCACTTATAATTCCATACAATATCAACATGTGTATCAGATTGACGCTAAATAGCCCGGCATACAGTAACAGTACAATGAATTTTGGGAATGCATTTAATATTTTCATGGTACCATTTAGAACATCCTGCCATTTGCCGATGTTAATTCCGCTCCCTACCCCCAACAGGATGCCGATTACCAAAAAAGAGACCAGTGCCACCGAACCGGCCACAAATGCGGAATACGTACTGCGAACGAATGAAACAAAAAGGTCCTGCTGGAAAAAAATACCCAATATGTGATTAGGAGAAGGGGGATAAAATGTGGCCAGAGCCGTGTCCCGTCGTACATATTCCCAGTCAGCCGGGAAATGATCGCTCCATCCCCATACCGCCAGCGTGAGGTACAGTCCTAAAACTGTTAATAAAAGCGATTTTCTTAAATTAAAACGGCTCATAGGTCTTTTACCGGCCTTGGGTCTACATATTTTTGTACAGTGTGATAAAGCACAGTGGAAACCACAATTAAAATGGTAATGAGAAACGAAATAACCAGCATTTTCAGATGGTCGTTTTCCACCACGGCCTTAATGGTTTCTAAACCCAGGGCATGTACATTCATGATGTATTCCACAATAAACGTCCCTCCCAACACAGCTGGAAATTTGGAATACATAATCCGGGAAAACGATAGACTCAACGGTTTTAACAGATGAAATATTTTATCCCCGGCCCGGGTTTGAATCCCCAGATAAAACGGTGAATTAATCAGCTTATCAAAATCTTCTTTTAAAACGGTGTAGGTATCGGCTAACACCCCATTCCCAACCGCGATAATTAAAATCAAAATCCAATGGGGAGGTTGGCGCAGATTTAACCCATATAGTACGAAATACGAAAGGACAATGTAATGAAGCCCGGAGAGTGCTTTAAATCCCCCTATCCCCGCCCGAACAAACGGATTATCCTTCCAGCGAAGTTGTAATACAAACATGCCAAGCGCAAAGCACAAAGAGAGCAATACGCTGACGACAGCTAACGATAAGGTGGTGCGTATAGGGGCACCCAGCAGGGCACTAAAAGGTTTGCCATCAAATTGGCTGTACCCCAAATCCCCTTTAACAAAAATGTTCAGGAACCAATGAAGATAAAACTTCCAGTAAGCCCATAACGGTAACTGTTCGCCACCCGATGCTCCGGTGGCTGAAATTCCAATAACATCGGAATAATACTTCAAAATATAGTGGCCCAATTCCACACGAATTCCCGGTGTAATCAGAAAAACCGTGTAAACCACGCTGGTCACAATGACCAGAAGCAGCAGAGTATAAAACACCAACAGTCCCAGTGTTTGCAGGAATTTCATATTAGAAACTGCTTTTTGTATCAATGTACCAGTTTTCAATTGTGGTAAAGAAATTGTAAGGTTCAATACTAACCCCTTTAATGTATTTGTAATACGCTGCGTGATGTTTTAAATGCCACAGGAAAATCCAGGGCGCTTCCTGATGGATGATTTTATGCAATTCCTGTAAGATATGGGTCTGAAACTCAAGGTCTGGCTGCAACTCCGCCTGATACAACAGACTGTCCACCAGAGCGTTGGTAAAATTGGCAATGTTTTTACCCCCCGGATGGGCTTCACTACTGATAAATAACGGATATGGCGACGCTTGATTTTGCATGTACCAGCTGTAGTACGCCAAATCAAAATCCCGGCGGGCAATCATATAATCAAAGTTGCTTCCAATCATCTGCCGAATGTCCACATCAATTCCAATCATGCGAATTTGCTCGGCAATGGACTTGAACAGGCGGTCCAATTCCGAATTGCCCAAAATTTGCGGCACTAAAAATCGCACCCGGAAGGGTTTCCCGTCCTTTTCCACAATGGAATCGCCGTCTGTATCTTTGAATCCCAAATCCGCTAACAGTCGGCGTGCCAGATTAGGGTTGTAGGGATACGGCTGTACATCGGGATTAAACCCCCGGTGCATGGGTGGAAATGGTCCGGAAAGAATTTCTCCATTATTTAAATAAAATGATTTTAACATGCTGGCGCGGTCAATTGCCATGTTCAGGGCTTGGCGGACTTCTTTAAATCGTAAGAATTCATGCTGCGTATTTATTGCAATTAACTGAACCGAATTGGAGGAATAGGGCTTTACAATTAATTGCGCATTATTGCGGGCATCTGCCAAATGGGTTGGTGGTACATACGGTACCATATTATATAACCCACTAATGAGGTTTGGTATGTGGGTACGCTGGTCCGGATGAATATGGAGAGACACCGCCTCGATTTTGGGTTTTCCCCGTCCTTCATAGTTGGGATTTTGTTGAAAATAATACTCATTGGCATTATTGACCTGATATACATATCCCCCGCTGCTCACAACGGGCCGGCGGCAGTAGGTTAACATTTTGGTAACCGTAGTGCTGGTAAACTCATGCTGAGGGGCAATAAAAAACATCAGGTACTTTTCCGGAGCCTTTACGGGTTTGATAAATTCCACCCGAATTGTCAGGGAATCCACCATTTCCATATTTTTAATGAAATTAAAAACTTCCCGGTTGGGGGAATCGGACTTGGGGTTAATTGCTGCCTGATAGGTAAACAGAACGTCCGCAGCGGTAATTCGTTTTCCATCTGACCAACGTAAATTGGGTTTTAAACGCACTGTACAGAATCGCAGCCCCTGGGAGGTATCGGGATACCCCATGGCAAATTCCGGAATGCGCTGTCGGTCTTCATTGAAGGTATACAGGGCACCAAAAAGAATTTCCACAATACGACGGGAAATCAAATTACCACTGGTAATGGGATCAATGGTTCCCGGATCACCGCTTTCCACATAAATCAATTTGTTTTCTACCGTTCCTGCCACCTGGGGCACAGCTTGAAATGTCACCACAAAAACTGCCAAAACACCAAACAGCACAATCTGTTTCATCCTTTCCATCCTTCTACTTTGCGTATAAAAAGCTTAGCACCCGGATGTAATCATACCGTAGGGGTTTTACATAGGGATAACATTGTACCAATTGCTCCAGAATTCCCTTTCCACCATCCATTTGGAGGGGAAGGTGAAAATACGCATTGGCCATATAAACCATTTTCACCGGATCCACTTGGGAAACATCGTACCCGCGATCAAAAGTGGGAGATAACAATCGGATTGCTATCTCCCACCGGGCTATGGGGCAGGCACTCTCCCCAAGTAATGCTAAACTTTGATTGCGATACGCTTCACTGGGCGCATAATCCAATATTTTCTTCAAAATGGCTTCATACATCGATTTTTTTACAGATTCAGGTCGGATGTGGGTGAGTAATCGCAGAAACCGTGCTTGCAAATATCCTGTGTAAAACGGTGAATACGGGGCGTCCAGTTCTATTTCCTGGATGACCCGAACGGATTGTTTATCAAGAAGCTGCTCAAAAGAAGAAATCGTACGCGCCATTAAGGGGGTTTTTACCGGTACGAATTTCATTATTTTGATAAATTGACGGGCCATTTGCGGCTTGAACAAAGCGGCGGTTTCGGCCAGATAGACGTTCAAATAAAAAAATGCACGAATATCCGTAGAATCCAGCTCCTGGATCCAGGACAATTCCATGGAATGGACATACCGTTCCGCCAGGGAGAGAAACAGCTTCTGATATACTTGCTCCAGCGATTCATACAGGAACGGATTAAAGTAATACTTAACAATTTTTTTGATGATTGCCCGTCTGGAAGTATCGGTTACCTCTTCCGAAAACAATGGCCGGATGGTCTTTAAGCGTGCAAACTCATGCCACCACCGTTGCGGGTCTTGAAGCTGCTGTGAATTTAACCTGCGGAGTATCCCCACTGGCCCATTACCCGCTAACCAGGGTTTGAGATAATACTGCACAAATTCAGCACGGTATTTATCGCCATTCGGTATCTTCTGCTGGTGAGTCACCGGCTGGACGTGGGATACCAATTGCTTCAGTTCACGCGCCCATTGTTTTAATGGTGTGTCCGGACTTTCACGTTCAAAACGCTGTAAGTTTTGCCGGGCTTGTGAGTATTTTTTTTCTTTCATGGCCAGTAATGCGGAGTAAAGATGGATGCCGGCGCCCATATTGGGAATGTCTGCATATAGCGCATATTGTTTGACCAATTCCTTTTGAACCGCATTATTCAATTGAGTAAGTTCATGTGTAATCCAGAACATTCGTGCCGCACCGTATAATCCCGGCAAAATATCCAGCGGAGAAATACTCTGATTTGCCAGCATCGGCAGTGTATCTTCTATTAATTGTTCATACCGGCATTGTGCATCCGCATAAAAATCATCTTCAAAAACAATGGTTTCCTCCCGCTGAGGTTGCGAACACCCCACCAGTATAAGCAGGCCGATTGCCACGACATTTTTAATATGCCATATCCAGCGCTTCATGAATATCCACCAGTCTTAAGTATTGCTTTTTAAATAAACCCACTTCATAACCGTTTTCATTTTCTGCTGCCTGATAGCGGAGGTTAAAGGCCTCAATGGCTTCGCGGGTATCACGTGCAGCGCGTTCGTAATTAAAATTGTCCAGTTCCTTATACAGATTGAACAATTCAAAATTCACTTCCGCCAGGTCGGCAAATATGCGCAGTGCAACCTCCCGCCGTTTCTTGATGGTAATCTTTTCCTTGTAAAAGGTCTGGGCCGTCAGTAATTGTTGGCGTGCTTTTTCCAGCATATTGATTCGATTTTGGGCAGAACCACCTTTCGCCACTTCCAGTGCCGTTTCGGCAAAACGGATCAGAAAAATCACATCATATTGTGCCTGGGGATTTGCGATCAAATAACGGTTAAATGCCTGATAGGCCTTGATGTATTCTTTATTTTCCATGGCCAGTGTTCCGGCCATGTAAAGACTTTCCACGTAATGGGGGCCGTCCGTGGGATAATTCCACAGCTCCTGATATTCTTCCTTTGTTGGATGATACCCTTGCTTAATCCGTTCCCGAAGGTATTCTACAATATCACTGGTCCGAATGGTTACGGTGGGATTTTCCCGCGGATCAAACACCCGTGTATATTTTACCCCGTTCCGTTCGGCAATTATCTTATAACTCCCCTGGGGTAGAGAAACACTTAATTTCCCTACCCCATTCGAAACCCGCTCTCCCTTGGCATTTATGATTTCAATTCGGGCATCGGGGACATCTGCCTCAACCAAACAATCGAACCGTAACGGAACAATGTAGGCGAACGCTTTATCTGTATTAAAATATTCACGGGCAATGGTTAAGTCCCGGCGTTCGATATGCAAGCGCGGAAAACGAACCCGGTAGGTTACATCCGGACGTAAATACCAATGGGATAATCGGAATACCCCGTTTTGATCCGTTTTACCCTGTAAGGAAAGTCGTTGCCCGGTAATTTCAACCATCTCATTGGCAATCGGGGTCTTACGGTCATCCACAAATTTGATCAGCGCATGATGTTTGGTGGGGATTAAGGCCACGGTTACCACGTCCTGCGGATTACGGATAACCACGGTTTTTTGCTGTTTGGGGAACACCCCCGGTTTGTGGAATGTGAATTTAACTACCCCAAATTGAGGAACGGGCACCAGAGCCTCTCCCCGGGCATTGGTTTTTTGAAGCACCATACCATTAATCGCCACCTGAACATTGGCCAATTTGTCGGTATAAATTCCCAGGCTATCCCGTACCTGTACGGTTACCAGATTGGGTTTTAATTGAATCGTTACCCGGGGCTGGGAGGGATCAACCTGAAATGCAACGGGTTGATAATAGTTTCCTTCCAGACGCAGAGGCGCTGCCAGGCGATTGCGGGGCAACATAACTTCTTTTTCCGGTTTATCGATAATCGCCAATTTTTCATTGCCCTGCTTCAATTGAAGTGGAGCCAAAAGCCCCCAGGTGCCCAGTTTTAATTTGAGGTGTAAGGCAATTGATCCTGCCGTGATTTTTTTCATCGTCACTTTGTACTGAACCACCCGATTCCGGGAATGTATTGCCGGGGGTAAAATATCCACCATTTGATAGCCCGATGCAGATACGGTCGGCTGTACGGACTGGAGTTTTTTCAGCGGGAATTCCCTTGCCGAAATCCAGCGACCATTCTGCACCTTTCCGGTTAACTGAAGAGAGGGAATGCTAACTTCGCCGTGGGGAATGGCCTTCCCCTCATTGTCGTAAACAAGTATCTGCAATTTATAATTGGATGATTGGTTCGGGTTCGGTACCGTCTTCTCCGTCACACGGTGCTCCGTTTTCCTCCGCGGTGCCTTTTGGTGAGAAGAGGCTACGGGATGTTCTGCCGCCGGTTTGGATTGAAGCTTCTCCTTTATTTCCGCTAAATGAATAATTCCCCTGGAATCCAATACCAAGACCGCTAAAAAAATGGTAATGGTAAATAACAACACCACCAGTATCAGCAATAATCCGATAACAAATTTGGATTTCATACGCGTAGAACCTTTTCTCTCATTTCAAATGATATTTGCGCTTATAGACAATACTCTCAAAGGTATTTTCATCCACCTGGCGAATAAGGCCCTGCTCAATGTAGACCCGCAAATTATCCCGGATCGCTTTATCGCTTAAATTTTGCCCGGCAAACACCCGACGAAATTGCAAATAATTAAATGTTTCGTTTTCTTCCAGAAAGCGTTGGACTTCCGGACTGACTCCCACCCCGCCCAGAGTGGATGTGGTTTCGATGTCCTCGGATCCGCTTAGACCATATTGATTGGTAACATTGGCTTTGGGAATTTCCCGTGGGGCAAGGCGGGTTAAGGGGATGTCGCCCAAATCATAGGTGCGGGGTTCATTAATGGTGATGATTTTGCTTTCCGTGCGATACCCATTCCGGGTAAAAACCAATTCGTACGTAATGTTACTTTCCAATTCCCCCTCACCGATGATAAACCGCCCATCCAGACCGCTAATGGTACGAATATTGGTTCCCATAATGGCTATTTGAACTTTATGGAGGGATTCGTTGCTTGTGGCATCAATTACACGCCCAACAATTTGGGCTTTCTGGAATTGGAGCTGGATGGTTTTGGAGGCCGTTTTGGAATCCAGGGTAACGAATTCTTCATAAGGCACATATTGCGGCGCACGAACAAATAGCTGAATTTGGGGATTTTTTAATCCTTTAATTAAGAAATGGCCACTGGCATCGGTAATATAGGTTAAACTATCGGTAGAACCGGGATATGCCACAATTACCCGTGCACCGGGAACGGGCTGAAAGGCAGGGTTTTCCACTTTCCCCCGAAGCTGGTAATGACTACTGCAATGGATTAGAAAAACGGCTGTAATAATTCCAGCAAGAATGAACTTCTTACCCATGGCCTCCCCTCTTTACTTGGTCGTAAAACCAATGGGCAAGGGGTGTGCCATTTCGTGACTGAAGTTACACAACAATATTCTTAATCTATTAAATAACAAAATGTTAACGGTATGTACACAGTTTATTTGAGGTGTGGGTGGGAAAAACAAGAGCGTTGCAATTTTTCATCATTTGCGGCTAAAATGTGTCCATTTGGAAACATTTTAGCTTTCGGGAAGCTCAGTGCACTTGTCATTCGCATCGAATGTCACGCACTTAAAGAAAGTAGACCAGATTTTACGGAATGGTGGCTGGGAAAGTGTTTATCGCAGAAAGCGCCGGTATTGGTTAGGTTGTTGGATTTTATGGTTTTATATTACTAATTTTACAATCATCTGTAACTATAGAGCCCCTGCTGAGTAGCTGTCAGGTGCACCCATTTTTTGCATATTCATAAATAATTATTATTAAAAAATATATGTTTATATTTTATTCAATAAGGCGATTATTAAAAATAAAATAGGATATATAGCCAATATTACGATGGCTCTTTTAAAATATTCTTGGGCCATAAC
>WGBF01000239.1 GCA_015494485.1 bacterium
AACATGGCGGGAGGGTTTTCGTTTCCAAAAAGCATTTCCTGTAGAGGATGCCCTTATTATCCAGCACCGGGAGGGATTCCTTCGCTTGCAGGATGATTCCCTCTATACGCTTTCCGGTAGCCGCCAACTTGGGCAATTGGATATCCGCGGTATTGCAGCATACCCGGCGTCCCGATTTTCAAACATGTCAACCAAAAAAGCAATCCCGCTGCTTATTGCTACTTATACCCGGGGGCTGTTTCTGTTTAATGGAAATACCCTGAAGGCATTTAAAACCGAAGTGGATAGTCTGTTAACGGAAAGTCGCATTCACCATATTGCCCGCCTTCCACATGAGCAATATGCCATTGCCACCCTTAAGGGGGGCGTGATTATCATTGACAAAAATGGCAAATTCCTTTTTCAAATTGATAAGCGATCGGGACTGTTAAGCAATGATGTCAAATACATCTATCTTGACCGGGAAGGGGGAATGTGGTTGGCACTTCAGACCGGCATCGCGCGGGTCGAGTATGGTTCCCCGCTGTCGTTTTTTAATCCCCAAACCGGATTTATTGGCAGTACCGGGTCGATACTTCGGCACCGGGGTGTCCTTTATGTGGGAAGCAGCCAGGGCGTGCTCTATTTAACCCCCCAATTCATGACGGCAAATTCCCGGCAGCGTGCCACCGTTACCAAATCACATTTTGTCCCAGTAGCCGGAATTGATGCCTCCTGCTGGGCGTTGTATTCTTTCCGTCAATCACTTCTGGCAGCCACAGATGATGGGATTTTTGAAATAATGGGGGATAAGGCCAGGTTCTTGGCAGACCCTGCTAAGCAACGATATGGTGCCCTGTCGTTTGCACGTTCTCATTATCACACCAATTTAATATTTGCCGGATTAAAGAACGGTGTGGCAGTACTGGAATGGAGACAAGGGAAATGGGTGAACCGGGGGCGGATTTTAAGTACCGGACGAAATGTGTATAACATCATTGAAATAAATGAGTCGGAGTTGTGGCTGGAAACCCGAACGGATGTTGTGTTTCGCGTTTTATTCCCGGGGCCGGGTTTTCAAAATCCCAAAATCATTACCTATAATTCCAGCGCCGGCTTGCCCACCGGGCAGGAAATCTTCCTGGTGCACGACGGCTTTGCTCTTTTCGCTCATACGAATCATACGGCGTTTCGATTCAACACTGCAAAAAATCGCTTTGTCCCGGACACAATCAGGGGGCTGCCGTTCCACAAAGACATTACGTATTACAGCTTTCTCACCAATGGCAAAAGGGGGGACGCATGGATGGCGCTGGATGGGCGTCGCATGCGGGTTGCCATTCGGGAACAGGCTGGTACCTTCCGCTGGCTTAGTGAACCGTTTATTAAAACGCCCCATGGGTTAATCTGGGCGTTTTTCCGTGATAGGGATGGAACACTCTGGTTTGGGGGGGACGACCTCTTGTTCCGTTATCAACTGTCCGGACAACAAAGCCCCAGACCCGATTTTCCGGCACTCATCCGCCGCGTTGCCACCGTTAATGGGGATTCCACCATTTTTGGCGGCCAACCGATTAAGCCGGGAGGGGATGGTGTCGTTTTGCCCTATCGCAACAACGCATTACGCTTTGAATGCGCGGCCCCCAGTTACGATACCCCTTCTGCCAACCAATTTCAATACTTTCTGGAAGGATTTGATGCTGGTTGGTCCCGGTGGGGAGAAGAGGCAAAAAAAGATTACACCAATCTCCCGGAAGGGGATTACGTTTTCCGGGTACGCGCCCGCAATGCGTATGGTCAACACAGTCCGGAAGCAACGTTCGCATTTACAATTCTACCGCCCTGGTATCGTACGGGATGGGCGTATGGCCTGTTGGTTTTGCTGGTCCTGGCGGTATTATATGGCATTCGGACGTATGAGCTCAGCCGCATTCGCCTTAAAGACCAGTTAACAATGAAGCGTTTCGAAACGGAAAAACTCAAAGAACTGGATCAGATGAAATCCCGTTTCATCGCCAATATTTCTCATGAGTTTCGTACACCACTGACGTTGATTTTAGGTCAACTAAACGGTATGGAAAACGAAATCCAGGAACCGGAACAAGCCCGGAGACTGAATATCGCCATCCGGCACGCCAGCAGATTACAGGAACTCATTAATCAACTGCTGGATGTCGCCAAATTGGAAGCCGGCAAGATGCCCATCCGAGCGCAAGTGGGGAATATTGTTCCGTTTCTTAAAAAACTGTTTGCATCGTTTGAATCACTGGCGGCACAAAAACAGTTGGGCTTTCGGTTCTACGCGGCGCAGGATGACATCGATGTTTACTTCGAACCGGAAAAATTGCAGAAAATTTTTGTGAATCTTATCGCCAATGCCATCAAGTTTACTCCTGAGGGTGGGGAAGTATCGGTGCACGTAGGTGTTGCCGGCAATGGTATTCCAGCAGAATGGGTGGAAATTCGGGTGCAAGATAGTGGACCTGGCATCCCGGAAGACCAGTTACCACATATTTTTGACCGCTTCTACCAGGGAGAAAATGACAACACACGGCGTTATGAGGGGACCGGCATTGGATTGGCACTGGCAAAGGAACTGGTTGAATTGCATTCCGGAAGTATTCACGTTACCAGTAAAGTTGGGGTGGGAACAGTTTTCACCGTCCGGCTACCGCTGGGGCATACGCATTTTTCTAAAGAAGAAGTCCTGTGGGAAGCAGAACAGAATTCCATTCCCCCAGTCTCCACTCCTGACGAAGAAGCGGTACAGGATGGGCGGATTATTCTGATTGTAGAAGACAATGCGGATATGCGACAGTATATCCGCGAAAACCTGCACGAGGGCTACACAATCGCCGAAGCAACCGATGGTGCACAGGGGATTGAAATGGCGCAACATTTGGTTCCGGACCTTATCATTAGTGACGTAATGATGCCCACTATCGACGGTTACGAATTGGTGCGCAGGGTTCGCTCTCATGAATTGACCAGCCATATCCCGGTAATCATGCTCACTGCAAAAGCGGCGGACGAAGAACGGCTTGAAGGTTTACAGAGCGGGGTGGATGCCTATTTGACCAAACCGTTTAATACCCGCGAATTGCAGATTCGGGTGCACAAACTTATTGAAATGCGCCGAAAATTGCTTGAACAGCGCCGCCAGCCTCTGAAAATTACCGCATCCGAGGTGGCGGTAACCCCCGTAGACGAACAATTTCTCCAGCGGCTTCAGCAGGTGGTTGAAGAAAATCTGGAAGACGAACACTTTCAGGTTGGGAAGCTGTGCCGGGAAATGGGCATCGGAGAACGGCAGTTGTATCGTAAGTTACAAGGATTACTGGGCTGTACCCCCGCTGGGTATATCCGGCAACTCCGCCTGCAGCGGGCCAGGCAATTGCTGGAGAACGGCGCGGGCACCGTTTCAGAGATTACCTTCATGGTGGGATACAGCAATACCTCTGCGTTTGCACGGGCCTTCCGTGAGGCCTTTGGGCAAGCACCGTCTACATTTCTGAGAAAGCATTCCTCAAATTCTTAAACCATTCTTACGTCCAGCGAATTGAGCATAGTGCAGGAATGGAGTCCATTTCGGAAAAAATAACGTTTCTGTATTGGGACGAATGACGGCATATTCATCCCGGTGCCAAATTCTGCACAGACAATGTCAGATGCGGCATAGTGCTGTCCATTGCAGCATTGTTTTTGGCAGGATGCGCAGCGCACGATAAACCCCCTGGATTTATCTTTCCACCAGAAAATAATTAAGGCTAAACATTAAGTCAGGAGGTGTATCATGTTTACCAGATTATTCAATATAAGTATCGCCGTGGTGTTGTTTCTTGCAGGTTTTGCGTTTGCCCAGAATACGAAATGGAGCATGGCATTTATGTCTTCCTATTTTGGTGACCAGGCCGGTAATTTGTATCAGGTAACGGCCATCAATAAGCCCATTTCGATGGGGTTTCAATTGCAATATTTTATTAACAGCGATTTGGCATTGAAGCATTCCGTTGAAACGTTGAACGGTGAAGTAAAAAATGACGGGAGTAACGAATTAAACGTGCAATCTTCATTGGCAATTGTTGGGTATCCGTTTGAAGTGTGGCGGTTCCGTCCCTTTCTCACGCAGGGGATACTCTGGATACAACAAAATAATAGTCTGGAAGGGGACTCCAAAGGGGGGTTTTATTATGAATTTGGCCTTGGTACGGAATTCGCGCTTTCCTCCAGGTTGTTTAACAGTATTACCACAAAATTGTACTCTAACGGTTGGAATTATCATGGATGGGCCACATCTGTAAGTTTTGGTTTCCGATTTTGAGCCTGCTTCACAAGAAACTAAGTGAATAAGAATTTTACATCGTGTACCAATGAAAATCAGTGGGATCGTCAAAATTTATTTTGAGGATCCCACAGGGTTGGGATGTGAAGTAAGCCTCCAAAGAATGCCTTCATACACAAGCCATGATTCTTCGCTCTGCTCCAAAATCACACATTGTTGCTTTATCTAAATGCCCTTCGCCTGAAGCGGGATAAAGAATTGCCTTCGGAGCAATTGACTAAAAATATCAAAACAAATTTTAATATTACCTGTCGAATGTGTTTTCTCTTCCTGGACTTGCCAAATGCAAATTCTCTACGGGAAAATACAATTCGTGCTTGCGGTTTCAGGTTGCTTCATTCCGGTAAGAGCACCCATGTTCCAATAAATAAATTTTGAACAAAAACGGGCTTCAAAGCGGGTTTTACTAAAAATATGTTCAAAAATTAAGCCCTACCCCCCTTGACAGTCTGAACGGTTTTCCCGTATATTGCAGCGTTCATTAAAATGGAGGCCCTTTATGAAATATTCTAATTTAGCACTCATGTTTCATAACACCTGTAAAACATATCCGGATAAAACCGGGCTCATGTTCAAAAAGGGGGGTAGTTATCAGTCGATTACATATCGGGAGATACATGAAATTGTAAGTAAATTAGCCAATGGGTTGGCATCCCTGGGCGTTCAAAAAGGAGATAAAGTTGTATTATTGTCTGAAAACCGGGTGGAGTGGGCCTGGACGGATTATGCTATTCTCAGTAATGGTGCCGTAACGGTGCCCATCTATCCCACGCTTCTGGCTCCCCATATTAAATTCATTACCAATAATTCCGATGCCAAGGTCGTAATCGTATCCAATGAGCATCAACTCTCCAAGGTGCTGGAAGTTCTGGATGAATTAAAAACGGTTGAACAACTGGTTATTATTGAACCGGGTGAAACGAAACACGACAAATTAATCACGTTTCAGGAATTGCAGGAAAAAGGGGCTGCTTACCAGAAGGAACATCCGGAAGAAATTGAACAACGGATTCAGGCCGTGGAACCAGAGGATTTGGCAACAATTATTTACACTTCCGGTACCACCGGCGAACCCAAAGGGGTGATGCTGACCCACAAAAACTTTTTGTCCAATATCGAGGCTTCGTTGCGGGCATTGCCCATTACACCGGACGAAATATTCCTTTCCTTCCTGCCGCTGTCCCATGTGTTCGAACGGATGGTGGGGCATTTTCTGGCCACCTATCAGGGGTGTACCATTGCCTACGCGGAATCCATTGAAACCGTGCCGCAAAATCTGTTGGAGGTTCGCCCAACATTGATGGCCAGTGTACCGCGCTTTTTCGAAAAAGTGTATGGCCGGGTCATGGAGTCGCTGGAGGCCGGTTCAGCCGTGAAGAAATCCCTTTTCATGTGGGCAATCGGGGTGGGGAAAGAAGCCCTGCGTTACAAACAAAATGGCAAGCCCATCCCTGGCGGACTTTTCGCCCTGAAGTACAAACTGGCAGATAAACTGGTCTTTTCCAAATTGAAAGAACGCGTTGGTGGCCGGATTAAGTTTTTTGTCTCCGGTGGTGCACCGTTATCCAAGGAAATTGGGGAATTTTTCGCTTCAGCGGATTTATTAATTCTGGAAGGGTACGGGTTGACGGAAACCTCCCCCGTTATTACAGTAAACCGCCTGGAAAAGTACAAATTTGGCAGTGTGGGGCTTCCCCTGGACAACGTGGAGGTAAAGATTGCCGAGGATGGCGAAATATTGTGTAAAGGCCCCAATGTGATGAAAGGCTATTACAAAAATGAGGCCGCTACCAAAGAAGCCATTGATGAAGAAGGTTGGTTCCATACCGGCGATATTGGTGTAATTGATGAGGATGGCTTCCTGATTATTACCGACCGCAAGAAAAACCTGATTGTTACCGCTGGTGGGAAAAACGTGGCACCGCAGCCAATTGAAAATCTGCTGATTACCTCTCAATACATCGAGCAGGCCGTGGTTATTGGCGATAAGCGTAAGTTCATCTCCGCGTTAATCGTACCCAATATGGACGCTCTGAAAGCGTTTGCCCAGGAACGTGGAATCACCTACCAGAGTACCCGCGAGCTGCTGGACCATCCGGAGGTGCAAAAGCTCTATCGGCAGGAAATTGACAATGTTTCCAAGGACCTGGCCCGCTACGAAACCATTAAGAAATTTGCCTTGATTGAGGAGCCCTTTACCATTGAAAGCGGTGAACTGACACCGACCCTGAAAGTAAAGCGCCGTATTGTGGAAGAACGGTATAAGGACATCATCGATAAGATGTACGAAGAAGGGGAAAAGGTTGGCGCGTAATTTATGGGGCAGGTAAAGGCCTATCCGCCGGTAAAGTACATCTGTGCGATTACCATTGCTGATACGACATTGTGGGAGAAAGTTCAGGTTGCGCTGGAAGACCTGCTTTCTCCCATTGATTTAACAACCGATTGGTTCCCGTTTACCTACACGGACTATTATACGCCCGAAATGGGCAGGGGACTGCAAAAACGGTTTGTGGCATTTCAATTGTTGCGCCCTGCGGAAGATTTGCCCGGAATTAAACTTGCCACCAATCAAATTGAAGAAACCCTTTCCGGTACACCCCAACGGCGTGTAAATTTGGACCCCGGATATGTGACCGCGGCGCGACTGGTTCTGGCCACTACCAAGGACTATTCCCATCGCGTGTATTTGCAGAAGGGAATTTTTGGCGATGTGCACCTGCAGTTCCGAAACAAACGGTTTAAACCCATGGAATGGACCTATCCGGATTATCGGGAACCCTTTTCCCTCCGTTTTTTTGAAGAGGTGCGTTCCCGCTATTTAGTGCAATTGGGAGAAATAGGAGAAAACGTTCGGTGAGCAAAAAGCAAATCACTTACCGGGACGCTGGCGTGGATATTGAAAAGGCGGAATCGTCCTTAGCCGCCATCAAGCAACTGATTCAAAAAACGCATACCCCGGAGGTATTAACCGGTATTGGGTTGTTTGGGGGATTTTACCGATTACCGGGGGGATTGAAACACCCGGTGCTGGTCGCCTCCACTGATGGGGTGGGGACCAAACTCAAGGTTGCCATTCTGGCCAATAGGCACGATACCATTGGCGAGGATCTGGTAAATCATTGTATTAATGATATTGCCACCAGTGGAGCACGTCCGCTCTTTTTCCTGGATTACTTTGCCATGGGTGAACTGGAACCGGCAGTGTACCATCAGGTTGTTGCCGGAATAGCCCGGGGGTGCCAGAAGGCCGGCATTGCGTTAATCGGCGGGGAAACAGCAGAAATGCCCGATTTTTACGCCCCCGGGGATTACGACATCTCCGGGACGATTGTGGGACTGGTAGAAGAAGATCACATTATTACCGGAAAGCGTATTCAGCCAGGCGATGTGTTGATCGGACTGGCTTCCAATGGCTTGCATACCAATGGATACACCCTGGCCCGCAAAGTGCTATTGGCGCAGTATCAACTGGACCAGCAAATTCCGGAATTGGGTACCACCCTGGTGGAAGAATTGTTAAAGGTCCACATCAATTACCTCCCGGAAATTCAGGCGGTAACGGAAAATTTCACCGTGCATGGTATTGCCCATATTACTGGCGGGGGCATCGAAAAAAATACCGCCCGATTATTACCCCCGGGATTGCGGTTGGCCATACAATGGGATGCCTGGCCACGACCACCCATTTTTCAGTTGATTCAAAAACTGGGAAATGTCCCCGAAGCGGATATGCGGCAAACTTTTAACCTGGGAATTGGACTGGTGTTTGTGGTACCGCCAAACGCTGTGGACGTAATACTGCAATTTTTACAACAAAACAGCAACTGGCCGGCCTATCGGATTGGCGCGGTCGAATCAAAATAGATTGGAGGCAGCAATGCATTCTCATGGACATGGAAATAAACGATTCAATCACCAGAACTGGGAACG
>WGBF01000240.1 GCA_015494485.1 bacterium
CCCCTGATACGTCAACCATCAGGGGCGTTTTTGAATTGGATTTGTCGGTTTACACGACGTACTGTTGATGGGGACGGACCATTTTTAACATTTCGCCAATATCCAGAATCATAATCACCCGCCCATCTCCCAGGATGGTGGAACCGGCAATGCCGGGGGTGTTCTCCAGGTACGCTCCCAGGGGTTTAATCACAATTTCTTTTTGTCCCAGCATATCATCCACAATCAAACCGTAACGACGGTTGCCAATACCCACCACAACGGTGTAAAACCGATCATCACGGGTTTCACCGGGCACGCCGTACACATCTTTTACGTGAATTAACGGCAACACGCTGTCCCGCAGGCGGATGACTTCTTCCCCTTTAATGGAATTCACATCCTCCCGGGTGGTGCGCACCACTTCAATGACGGAGCTTAACGGCACGGCAAACACTTCGGAAGCCACCCGCACCAGCAGTCCCTGGATAATGGCCAGCGTTAAGGGCAGTTTTAGTACAAACCGGGTGCCTTTGCCGACTTCGGACTGCACCGCAATCATACCGTTTAATTTGGTAATGTTGGTTTTCACTACGTCCATCCCCACACCGCGACCGGAAACGCTGGTCAATTTCTGGGCGGTACTAAATCCTGGCATAAAGATGAGGTTGTAGGCTTCGGTCGTACTCATCTCGCGGGCTTCTTCGGCGGAGATGATACCTTTTTCCACCGCCTTGGCTTTTATTTTTTCCGCGTCAATGCCCCGGCCGTCATCTTCAATTTCAATCACGATGTGATTGCCTTCGTGCCCCGCCCGCAAGTACACGTGTCCTTTACGGGGTTTGCCCAGTTTTTCCCGTTCTTCCGGGGTTTCAATACCGTGGTCCACGGCATTGCGAATGAGGTGCACCAGCGGATCGCTGATTTCCTCGATAACGCTTTTATCCAGTTCTGTCTCTTCGCCTTCCGTAATTAATTCAATTTCCTTATTAAACTCGCGGGACAAATCCCGAATTAACCGCGGGAATTTATTGAATATCCGGCCAATCTGGACCATTCGGGTTTTCATTACCGCATTTTGAAGTTCGGCCGTAATAAAGTCAATCTGGGTGGTGGTGTCCACCAATTCCTGATGTTCGGCGTCCAGCCCCCCGGCCAGGCGAATATTGCCCACGATTTGTGCCAGACGGTTACGCCCCAACACCAGCTCCCCGACCAGGTTCATCAGGTTATCCAGGCGCTCCACATCCACCCGAATGGTTGAATCCACAACGCGCCCAATTTTGGTTGTAGAAGATTGTTTCCGTTTTTTTGAAGACGACGGTGATTCGGTTTTTTGAGCCGTGGATTCATTCTCCCTGACGTCCGGCGTTTCCTTTTCGGTGTTCGCCTCCGCCACGGCGGATTCAGCAGCCGGCGCCGCCATATTCTCTTCAGCGACTGCATCGGTGGTCGGTTCATCGGGCGTTTCAGCAGCAGCTTCCGGCTCCACTTCAGCAGGTGCGGACTCAGCAGAGGCAGCATCCGCATTTGTTTGTTGCGCAGCCGCCCCGGATGCAATCGCTTCCAGCCGACTCAAAATATCACTCATGTCAATATCTTCCAGCTTCTTGTCTATAACCTGCTGAAGCAGCACTTTCATCAAGTCAAAAGCTTCCAGCATCACATCCAGCATCCAGGGCTCAAATTTTAACTGCCCTTTTCGCATTTTATTTAACACATCTTCAAATCGGTGGGCCAGCGTGCTCATCTGTTCAAAACTTAAAAAGCCGGCCGTGCCTTTCACTGTATGCACCGCCCGGAAAATACGGTTGATTAAGTCCATGTCATCGGGCGTCTGTTCCAGTTGCACCAGGTCCTGGTCCAGGTTTTCAAAAATTTCCTGGGTTTCTACCACAAAACTTTCTACAATCTCAACCATGTCGCTGGCAAACATGGGATGCTCACTCATAATCAAACTCCTGCTTTAACGTCCCTGTTGGTTTTTCATCTATTTTTCTTCCTTTTCGTCGTGCTTTCCATCTCCGTTATTGGAAGGAACACTGTTAAACAAGGCATCAATATCGGAAGCACTTACAGGTTCATCCCGCTTCTCTTCTTCAGGAGAAGGGGTATTGAGTACGGTTTCGATGACTTCATCCGCAACTTTTTGCTTTTCTCCCGTGAATTCAAAACGGGCATCGGGGTCAAAGGTGGTATTGTTTTCAAACGAAATTTCGGCATTCTGGACCTGATGTTCACCAAAGTGCTTTAGCAAATTTTCCAGTCGAGCCTTGATGTTCACCAGCACATGATTAACTGAGGCGATTTGCTGAGCGGTAATATCCTGCACCTGAAGGGCCAGCATAATGTTATTGGCCTGGTCATTCAACAGATTCAACATTTCAACGAAGGTCGCATTTTCTGATTTGAAATCGTTCAGCAGCTCCTTTTTTTGTTTTTGCAGTTCGCGGAACTGGTTCCAGAAATCGGTTTCATTTTTGCCAATCACTTTTTTCAACAATGAGGTTAGCGAATCTTCCAGCTTCAGATAACCGGTTAATTTTTCGTCCCGTTGTTGAAGAGCGTCCGTCATGTGCTCAATTTTACTCATCATTTCTTCCAGCAGGGTAAGAATTTCTGTGGTGGCCATTTCCGTTGCCTGGGTGACGTTGTCCAGCTGCCGGGTTGCAAATGGCATTTTGGATGTGCTTTCCGCCAAACTTTCACTCAATTCACGGGACAAAGGAATAATTTCTTCCAGAAAGGAGAACAGATCCTCCAAAAAGGAAGACAGTTGCTGCTGCATGGTGAACAGATTTTTCAATTCCTCAATTCTATTCAGTAACTGGCGAATTTCTTCTGACTTCATTGCTCTCTCCATCCGTAATGAATACCGGTTTTATTCCCACCCTTAATTAATATATTTTGCTACTTCATATTGAATTCGCTTCTGGTCAAACGGTTTAATCAAATAGGAATTGGCACCCAATTCCAGTCCTCGCCGGATATCCCGTTCATCGCTCAGGGATGACAAAATAATCACCGGCAGTTCCTTAAATTCCTGATTTTCCCGTATGGTTTTCACCAATTCGAATCCATCCATATTGGGCATGTTGAGGTCGGTAATAATCAAATCGACCTTTTCATTGGGAAGCTTTTCCAGGGCATCCATGCCATCTTTGGCGGTTACCACTTTTAAACCCCGGGCCCGCAGGGCAAACATCAAAAATTTACGGATGGATTCGGAGTCATCGACAACCATGACAATCTTATGCATAGCGCAACTCCTTCTTATAAACAATTGTTTTCTCAAAGTGAATCGGTTTAAATGCATGGGAAATGCCATGTAAGGATTCGGAATATCCCAGGAACAAATAACCGTTGGGTTTTAAAC
>WGBF01000241.1 GCA_015494485.1 bacterium
CGAATGGCCCGAAGGTACTCCGCCACATCCAGTTGATGCAGCGCTGCATGGGCAACATCCAGCAATGCTCCCACAGCAGGGTGGTTTAATTCCTGCAGAAAGGCCACATGGTTTGCCGCATTCCAGATAAGGCTGGCATGGTGGCGGCTGGGTGGAGCATTTTCCAGCGCAATGGTTACGCCTTTTTGGGCCCCGTAATCACCCAGCGCGACCAGCGCGTCCCCCAGTGCCTGCCGTGCCAGACGCATGTAATGCTCGCTCTGGGGATGATTGGCATATTCCAGCGGCAAGTGCCCGTCGTGAACAACCAGAATTTCCCCGCCCACAGCGGCCGTCATATCAATGAATTTTTTGTAACATCGCACATTGGCTTTGTGAAGGTAGGGATTCAGTGTAGCAAGATTCACATCGTACATGGTGGAATGGACCGTTGCGCGCAAATCGGTCTTGCGGAGCAGCTTGCGGTAATAGTAAATATCTTTCCGCGTGAAATACCCCGGATAAAAGAAGGGAATTTCTCCCCGAAACTCCACGAAATTCAGGAAGGGAAATTGCTGAATTACCGGCGCAACCGCGTCTGCCGCTTCGGGCTTCTCAAAGAAAATGGTTACCCCCAGTTGAAGTCCCATATCCGCTCGCTCAGGCTTTACTTTTGCGGCTTTGTTTCGGGGAATCTTCTTCCTCTTCTTTGGGAGGCTCAAAACAGTTGCGGCAGCGGGCTTCGTAAATATCGGTCGCCCCAACAATAACTCGCTCGGCGTCGTGGGTTTTGCGCTGAGTAAAATGCGCCGGATTACCACAGATAACGCAGATGGCGCTGGTCTTGGTCACATACTCCGCTGTGGCCATCAGTTCGGGCATGGGCTCAAACGGCTTACCGCGATAATCCATATCCAGCCCCGCCACAATCACGCGTTTCCCCATATTGGCCAGCTTTTGCACAATGGGAACCAGCTCTTCATCAAAAAACTGGGCTTCGTCAATCCCCACAACCTGGCTTTCCAGTGCCAGTTCCAGAATTTCCCGGGGGTGACTGACAACTGCGGAAGGGATTTTTAAGTCGGAATGTGAAACGATGTGGTCTTCGCTGTAGCGCTTGTCAATTTGCGGTTTAAAAATGGACACCTTTTGACGGGCAATTATTGCCCGGCGTAACCGGCGAATCAGTTCCTCCGTTTTACCACTGAACATGCACCCGGTAATCACTTCAATCCAGCCTGTGTTACGATGAATAATCGGTACCATAGATGCGTTTCCTCTCCCTGGTGTGTTTAGGTTTCCAGTTCCTGCAGCAGTTTCTCAATTTTCGATTTCACAATATCGATGGCAATAAAATTTTTACCGCCACGGGGGATGATGATATCCGCGTAACGCTTGGACGGTTCCACAAATTGCAGGTACATGGGCCGAACCGTTTCCAGGTACTGGCGGATCACGTTTTCCACGGTGCGCCCCCGTTCCTTAATGTCCCGTTCCAGCCGGCGAATAAAGCAAATATCCGGTGGAGTATCAATGTAAATTTTGATATCCATAAGCTCCCGGAGCTCCGGGATGGCCAGAATCAAAATGCCTTCCAGAATAATAATCTGGTGGGGGCCAATCCGCCGGGTCTCTTTTTTACGGGAATGGGTGGTGTAATCGTATTGGGGTTGTTCAATCGTTTCCCCGTTCAGGAGCTTTTTCAAGTGGTCAATCAACAAATCATGGTCGAAGGCATCCGGGTGGTCAAAGTTAAATTTGGTGCGTTCCTCAAAGGGTAAATGGGATAAATCTTTGTAGTAGGCATCTTCCTGAATGATGGTTACCTTCTCGGAGCCCAATTTTTCGTACAATGTATGTGCTACCAATGTTTTACCGGAACCGGATGCTCCGGCAATTCCGATTAACATTTCTTTACTCATCGTGCTTCGTCGTTTTGGTTACCCCTCCCGGTTGGGTGGAAAATAACAGCCCCACCCCATCATTTGCAAGCATTAAAAATTGGTGGGATTGGTTAATTTAATCTCAGGTAGGGTTTAATTTTTTCCAGTGTCCGCGGACCAATTCCTTTCACATTGGTAAGCGTTTCAAGGGAGCGGAAAGGTCCGTGGCTGCGCCGGTAATCGACAATCCGTTGGGCAATGCGGGGGCCAATCCGCGGCAACCGCACCAGTTCCTCTACGGTTGCGGTGTTAACATTAATGGCATGCAGCGCCAATGGTTTTTGGGGCGCCGAACGGGGTGTCACCTGAGACGTTTTCGATGTTTCCCGGGTGGCCTGAATGGAATCCAGACGCGTGTGAAACAGCGAATCCTGTAACCGAAAATCCACCGGCAGCGGCAGGGGACGGAATACCTGCATCCCGCCCCAATACAAAAATAACCCGATTCCAATTGCGGTAAGGTGTAGCAATCCTTTGCGCTGTGCCGTTGTGAACTTCACAGCGTTACAAGGTGCTTAGGGCAAATCCAGTGTTAACTGGTCACCTACATTGTAGAGCAAAACACGGTCTTCAAATTCATTAAAAAGCCGGTTAATCATTCGAAAACCGGTACAATGTAACGGCACAATATAATGCGGATTTAATTCCTGAAGGGCATGGATTGTTTTATTAATCCGTTCTTCCGATGCGTGGCTCAGATGCATACCGCCCATAACGGCAAAAATTTCTTTCTGTTCCGTAAGGCGCAATCCCTGTTTAATAGTATTAATTACGCCGGAATGGCCACAGCCCAACAACACAATCAATCCACGTTCGGTATTTAAGTACAGGGCCATATCATCGTGCAACTCATCAGGGATGTAGCTTTCCAGAACCCGTTCTTCGTAATCTTCGTACACGTTTTCAAAATCGGTTAAGCGGCTTATTTCACCGGAAATGATGATATCTTCTGTTAAATGGTGAGGATTGTTCACATACTCAAACTGGGCACCCAGCCGTTTCAGCTCGTCTTCTTCATGGGAAATGCCAATGAACATGCGCTGACCATTTACAATCTTGTATTTCTTATGAAACAGGTTGTAGTGGCAAATCACGCGGGCTTCCCCGTACTTTTTCAGGTAATAGTACAATCCATTCGTGTGGTCATAATGCCCGTGGCTTAAAATAATGGCGCGAATTTGCTTTAAATCAATACCCAGTTGCTCCGCATTCCGCATAAACACATCGCTTTGCCCGGTGTCGAAAAGAAAATTGCCTTCAGGTGTTTCAATAAACAGGGCCAATCCCTGTTCAGCGATTAAATTGGCCCGGCTTACCCGGTTTTCGACTAAAATGGTGATCTTTACCTGATTTAACATACCACACTCCCCATTTATTCCTATGGTTATAACCTTTTGATATCGCCATTGGTTTCCCTGCTTTATATATATAGCTCACAGTGTATTTTTTCAAGTGTTTTCCAGAAAATTGCTTTGGGAACTTTTCGCAGCGCATTACATTTATGGTTTGAACTCCGGAAAAACGAAACGCGAAATGTTTTCATGATGAACATCGAATATTGTTCGATTGGCGATGTTGATAAAATTGGCGCTTCGGCGCATTACCTTCAACTGGGCAGGTATGGGGTGTTGCTGGATACCGGCCTGGACCCCCACAACGATAATCCCGAAGGCGTGCCGGACTACGAACAGATTGCGCACCGGAACGTCCATGCCATTTTAATATCTCACGCCCACCTGGACCACATTGGCAGTTTACCGGTTGCACTGCGGTATTTTAACCGCGCACGGGTGTACATGACCCCATCCACTGCGGATTTAACAGAAGTGATGCTGGCCCATGCCCTGGAGGTGCAACGGAAAAAAGCACTGGAAAACTGGGAAAGTTATCAGCCGCTGTACACGCCTGAATTTCTGGAGATGATTCGGTATCTCTTCCAGACATTTCCGTACGAAGAACCGTTCCCCCTCCACGGGTACGAAGAAAGCGGCATTCGTTTTACCTTCTACGATGCCGGGCACATCCTGGGCTCTGCCGGAATTTTAATTGAATTTCAAGGAAAGCGCATTTTTTACACCGGCAATGTTCGCACTTCTGCCCAGTTTATCCTGCGGGGAGCGCGTTTTCCGGACGGCGTTGATGTACTGATAACCGAAGCCACTTACGGCTCCGATGCCGAAGCGGAACGTACCAAACGCTCTCAGGAAATTGACCGCTTTGCGCGCCGCCTCAGTGAGCATATTCGCCTGGGGGGTGTTATTTTGCTCCCGGTGTTTGCCCTGGGCCGCACCCAGGAAATGCTGATGCTGATTCATCGCTTGCGCCAACGAGGGAAGATCCCGGCGGTGCCCATTTTTGTTGCCGGAATGGGACTGCGCATTAACCGCCTGTACGATCGGATGCTGCACAAGATTTACCCCCAATACGACCGCGGACTGCTCCGCACCATTACATTTGGCCGCTGGAGCCGGGGGCAACGGTTGCAAGGCCCGGCAATTTTAATTTCCACCTCGGGAATGCTGATGCCCAATTCTCCTTCCTTTGCGTTTGCCAGTCAACTGGCCAGGGACGCCCGGAATGCCATCTTTATGGTGGGCTATGCCGACCCGGAAACACCCGGTGGGTTATTACGGGCCCAGAAGCGGGAGGAACTGGCCCGTCTGTTTAACGTGAAATCGCTGGAATGCAATGTGGAGCTGTTCCGGTTCTCCGCCCACTCCCATCGGGGTGAACTGCTGAAAATGATTCGCCGCCTTTCCCCGGAAACCGTTATCGTTACCCACGGTGAACCGGAGGCCCTGCAATGGATGGCCTCTGCGGTACAAAACGCCATGCCCGGAACAACCGTTGTTATTCCACGGAAAGGTCAATGGTACACACTGGCCACCCTCCCGGCAGCGCCCAACGCCAGTTAGCGTTTGGTGTAATAAATGCGGTAAATGGCATCGGCATAATCGTCGGAGACCAGCAGGGAACCATCCGGCAGAATTTCCACATCGACGGGACGGCCGCGTCGCTCATTCCCCTGCAGCCATCCTTCCGCAAACACCTCATAGGAAACAGCCGTATTCCCGTTTAGCCGCACCAGGGTCACCCGGTATCCAATGGGCACGCTGCGGTTCCAGCTTCCGTGTTCGGCAATAAAAATTTGATTGCGGTATTTTTCGGGGAACATGGTACCGGTGTAAAACCGCATTCCCAGGGAGGCCACATGGGGGCCCAATTTCATTGCCGGAGGTTGAAAACGACTACAGGGGTATTTCTGCCCGAATTTGGGGTCCGGGATATCCCCGCCATGACAATACGGGAACCCAAAGTGCAGGCCTTTAACGGGGGCGTGGTTCAGTTCATCTGGCGGCAGGTCGTCGCCCAGCCAATCCCGCCCATTATCGGTAAACCACAATTCTTTGGTTTCGGGATGCCAATCAAATCCCACACTGTTCCGAACCCCGTGGGCAAAAATTTCCAGCCCGGTACCATCGGGATTAATCCGGGTAATGGTGGCGTAAATGGAATCGCTCCGCTCACACACATTGCAGGGTGCACCAACCGGCACATACAATTTGCCATCAGGACCAAACCGAATGAATTTCCATCCGTGGTGTTTATCCGTGGGGTATCCATCAAACACCACCACCGGCTGGGGCGGATTCTCCAGACGCTCATCAATATTGTCCAGGCGCAGAATGCGGTTTATTTCCGCGATGTACAAGCTGCCATCCCGGTAGGCCACGCCATTGGGCGTATTCAATCCGCTGGCAATTACGTACGTCTGTTTGGCCTTCATGGTTTGGGGGTCATAGACCACCGCGTACACCCGGTCCTTGCGGCGGGTTCCCACAAACACAATGGGCTTGCGGGTACTTAAACTTAAGGAGCGGGCATTTTTAATATTGGACACAAAAACTTCAATGTGAAACCCCGGTGGGAGCTTAATGTAATCCAGGCGTTGGGGTTCCAGGGCATCGGTAGAACGGCTGCAACCGGTTAACACCAATGCCACGATGAACAGGACCAACAGGCGCATGGTTTTCCTCCAGATTAATACAGGATAAAAATTTAACCGATGTAAACCATTTTTCCTAACACTTGATGGGTTGGGTTCAGAAAACCATGCTGGTAATGGGAAAAGCCGGTGAAGGGGAAAGGAGAAGGCATAAAAAAAGCGGGAAGTAAATTATTACTTCCCGCTTTCCTGGCGGGGCCGACGAGACTCGAACTCGCGACCTCCGGCGTGACAGGCCGGCGTTCTAACCAACTGAACTACGACCCCGTATTTCCAATCAATAAATGCCCTTCAAAGACCAAGGTTCCATCCAAGAGCGCGGCTAATTTATAAGCCGCTAACAGGGAAATCAAGCCTTTTGAATTTTTCTTTTTGCCCTGCGGATTAGTTAATGCCGTACTTTTTCAACTTGGACATAAAGGTACTGCGATGAATGCCCAGCTTTTCCGCCGTGCGCAATTTGTTGAAGTTATTTTCCCGTAACGCCTTCAGAATAATCTGCTTTTCGTAGGCATCCACCAGTTCCGTCAGCGGGCGGTTAATGTCAATTTCCATGCTCCCGCTTTCTTCTTCCTGGGCAATGTACGGCGGAAAATCTTTTAATGTGAGCACTCCCGTTTTGTTCAGTACCACCGCCCGTTCAATAAGATTTTCCAGCTCCCGAATGTTGCCCGGCCAGTGGTACGATTGCAGATACCGCATGGCTTCGTCGTCCACTGCCTGGATGGATTTGTTAAAGGCGCGATTAAATTTGTCCAGAAAATGGGTCACCAACAGGGGAATGTCGTCCCGCCGCTCCCGCAACGGTGGCACTTCAATGGGAATGACGTTGAGCCGGTAATACAGGTCCTGCCGAAATTCTCCTTTGGCCATGGCTTCTTCCAGATTGCGGTTGGTGGCGGCAATAATGCGCACATCCACTTTAATGGTTTCTGTACCTCCCACACGTTCAAACTCGCCCTCCTGCAGCACCCGCAACAGCTTCAACTGCATATTGGGGGAAATATCCCCGATTTCGTCCAGGAAAATGGTCCCGCCATGGGCCAATTCAAACCGCCCCATTTTATCCTTAATGGCACCGGTAAATGCGCCTTTTACATGCCCAAACAGTTCGCTTTCCAGCAGGTTTTCCGCCAGCACGGCACAATTCACTTTAACAAACGGCTTTTTTACCCGGTCGGAGTTAAAATGAATGGCATGGGCAATCAATTCCTTCCCGGTGCCGCTTTCGCCCCGAATCAATACCGTGGAGCTGGTTTTGGCAACATCCCTGATAAGCTCAAACAGCTCCAGCATTTTTTTATTTTTCCCAATAATACTATCAAAATTGTATTTCTGGGCCAGCTTTTCCCGAAGATACTGGTTCTCCCGAATGAGGGATTTTAACTGGGAAATGGTTTCTACTTTGGCCAGAATTTCGTCCAGACGGAGGGGTTTCAAAATATAATCTTTCGCCCCTTTCTTCATGGCTTCCACGGCCGTTTCGATGGTTCCGTGGGCCGTAATCATAATAACAGCCACATCGGGGTACTTTTTACTGACCACATCCAGCAGCGCCATGCCGTCCATTTCGGGCATCACCAGGTCGGAAATCATAATATCCGGTTCATGTTGCCGAATAAGGCTCAATGCTTCCAGGCCATTCCGCGCGGTAAACGTTTCGTACCCGTTTTTCTGAAACAATTCCTCCATGAGGTCCAGTGCATCGATTTCATCATCAACAATTAAAATGCGGGTCTTCAAAATCACCCTCCACCATTTTTATGGTTAAACGCTGTTTGCCCCATTTATTCGTCATTTCGGGTTTTAAAGGACTTGATGGGAAAATCCACTACAAATTGGGTATTCTCTGCGTCGTCGTCCACCACCTGCAGGCTTCCCCCGTAATTATTCAGGATTGTGTGCAGTATGGCCGCATCCAGGCTGCTTCGTGCTTCTTCCGTAGGGGATAACAACCGAAACGGCTCAAAAAGTTCCGCCATGTGGTCGTTTTTGGGCATGTGGAAAACCAGACGGATTTTGGGATTCCGGGAAAAGGTTTTGCTGGTAAGGGCTTCAATGCCCACATGGGTTTTCCGCTGGGCCGCTTTGTTAATTTTCAGAAAAATGGAGAAGAAGACCTCTTCCAGACGATAACGGTTGGCATCCACCAGGGCCTGGCGGGCATCGTGGGAAGTATTGAATTCAATGGTTAAATTGGGAAACTCTGCCTGGGTGGAATCCAGAAATTTTTCAAAAAAATCCACCAGTGCCAGCGATTCCGGTACTGTATCCTCCCGGTTCATATTGAATTTGGAAAGCTGGGTCACAATGTCGCTGATGCGCTCCACCTGCCGCTGAAGAATGGTAAACGTCTTCTGGTACTTTTTGCCCTGAAGTTCGTTATGCAATAGCTGAATGCGGCCGGACAAAATGTTAATGGGATTCCGGATTTCGTGGGCAATGGCGCTGGCCAGATTGGAAATTGTGAGCAGTTGCTGCTTCCGGAACAACTGATTCAGCAACTCATTCTGGTATGCCGTGTTTTCCATAGCAATAATCAGCCCTTCCGTACGCCCCTCCCGGCCGTACAAAAAATCGGCGCTAACGTTGACTTCAATTTTTTGTTCCTCACCGGCCAGTAAGGTTGCCGGGTATCCACCCACTTTTTTATCCAGCATCAATTGGTGGTAAAGATGATGCAGGACTTTGTACCCATCCAGAATGTAATTTTGCAGGGGCTGATTCAGCAGGTCCGCTTGATTGGCATTTAAAAATCGTTCCGCAGAGGCATTGCAGTACTGAATCTGAAAATCCAGATCCACCACAAAAATGGCCTCGCTGGTGCTGTTAAGCAGGTCCTCGTAAAACTGCCGGGTGCGGGTATTTTCCTGCTGGAGGCGGCGGTTTTCCATTTTCAATTTCAGGCTGGTGGTCGCCTGCAGCAGGGTTGCATCCAGCGCCTCCACCGGAAAAGGCTTCAGCAAAAAGGCATCCACCCCGTGGTTTAAGGCCTGGATAGTGCTCTCCAGAGAGGCGTTTCCAGTAATGATGATGGTAAACACATCCGGATGCTGTCGCTTGACTTTCTGGTAGAGCTGCAGTCCGTCGCCATCGGGCAACATCATGTCCAGAATGGCAATATCCACCGGATGGTGTTTGGCAAGATATTCGCCTTCCGTCATGGTATGGCCAATGCGCACGTCATACCCCAACAGGGTAAGCCGGGTTTGCAAATCGGCACAGATTTCTTTTTCGTCGTCCACCAACAGGACTTTCCAGGGGGTCATGAATTTACCTGCAATTGCTGTTGAATGTATTCCTGCAATGTTTCTTTTTGAGCCAGAAACGCCCGAAGACGCCGCAGCACCGTATCGCGGCCCAGCAACGCCATCACTTCAAACAGTCCCGGTGTAACGGTTACACCGGTAATGGCCAGCCGCACCGGATGAATTATCTTCGCCGCGCTAACCCCGCGGGCTTCCGCAAACTGGCGCAGGTGGGTTTCCAGGGCTTCTTCGGAAAAATCCTTCACGGTTTCCAGTGCCTGGGTGTAGTCTTCCAGCAGTTGCCACGCTTCCGGGGTCTTCAGGTGCTTTCGCAACCCTTTGGCATCAAACGTTGTGGGGTCTTCGTAAAAATATCGGGCTCCATCCACAAAATCCGTCAGCAGTTTTACCCGTGTTTTTAATAACGCAATGGTCTGCATAATGTAGTGCCGGCGCTCCACGGCTTCCGTCTTTTCCATAATGCCGCGTTCAATCAGCAATTCCTGCACATAGGGCCACAATTTTTCCACCGGCATGTTGTGGATGTACTGGCCGTTCATCCAGAGGAGCTTTTTCTCATCAAACACCGCATTGTTTTTGGAAATACCTTCCAAGGAA
>WGBF01000242.1 GCA_015494485.1 bacterium
CCCGTGCTTCACGTTCCTCACGGTCTTTGACCGGTGCAATGGGTTGATTGGCCCGTCCATCCGTGATGAGCACCAAAACCGTACCGGAAACATTGTACTGGGTGGGTGCACGGTTGGCAATTTCCAGCACCTGCGCCAATGCTGCTGGAATAGGGGTTCGGCCCCCAGCAGGCATGTTGCGAAGGGCATGGGTGGCTTTGGTCAGTCCGCCGCCCGGCGTTAACAACATCCGGGCATGGGTGCGGCAAAAGTTAATCACCGCCACCTGGTCGCGGTACACGTAGGCATCCTTCAATAACGAAATCGCTGCCCCTTTAGCCGCTCCCAGCCGATTAAACACCATGGATCCCGACGCATCCACCGCGAACACAATCAAAAGACCAGCCCGCCGAAGATACTGCTTTACCATAATGTCATCCTTTTTGACCCGAATCCCGCCCTGTTTTCCTTTTGACAAGGGAGAAGAAAGTGCCGCCCGCTTTAAGGTACTTAAAATGTCGATGCGGGCACGGGTGGTATTCCCCGGAATGGATCGCACATGCCGCCCCCGCCGAAAATTAATACCACCCTGGTGTTTGCCACTGCGATTTCCCCCGGAGGGAACCGCATCCATGACCGGCATTTTTAAGGGAACACTTTTTTCCAAGCGGACAAGGTGTTCCCGGTTGGATGGATTTTCCCGTTCGTTTTCTTCCACGTCTCCGGCGGATTCAACGTGTTGCTCCGGTTGAGGGGCATCGGCGTCTTGCTTTGATTTTACCGGATCATCCTGCTGTTTTTCCTGAGAACGAGGATTTTTTTCTCCATTGTCCCGCTGGGAATTGGGGGCATCACTCAATTGCTCCTCCAGCGCATCACTGCCGGGTAGCGATTCTCCCCCACCCCGGGGCACATAAATCAAGCGGATTGCCAGGTCCACATCGCCCTGGGTGACCATGGTCCGCCGATGCAATGCAGCATCCGCTTTAGCACAACGCACGGCAAAAATTTCCGCCCGGTTGCCTTCCACCCCCGTTCGGGTGGCAACCCCGCACAATTCTTTCAGGTATTTTTCGGAAATAGTCACCTGGTGCAAAATGCGGCGGGCAAATGTCACCGACTCAATCATATCCTCCGGAATAATGAGCCGATTGGCAGCGTACTTGGTGATGTACAGGCGCGTCTCTACATCCCGCAAAGTGCGGGTCTGCACGGAGAAGGCCAGGCGGTCCAGAAAAGCAGCAGGTAGTTTCCCTTCGTCCGGATTGTAGGTACCAATCAACACAAAACGGGCGGGAAATGTGGTGGAAACCCCTTCCCGTTCCACCACCACCGTTTCGGTATCCAGGGCTTGCAGAATGACGGTGCGAATTTCCGGAGGTAGGAGGTTAATTTCATCCACGTAAACAATACCGCCATCGGCCCGCGCCAACAAACCGGGTTCAAAGTGAATTTTTTGCTGTTTCCGGGACTGCACAAAATCGATGGTACCAATTAAGCGGTCCAGGGTAACCCCAAGGGGAATTTCCACAAAGGGGGTTCCCTCCGGCCAGAATGCTCGTGCCGAACGCGCAACCAGTGTTTTGCCGGTTCCGGGCGGACCGCCAATGACCACGCCTTTCAGTCCGGGGTCAATCGCCAGGAGAGAGAGGGCAAATAGGGGGTCACGGAGTCCCAGTAACGGTTTCATGCCTTATCCTCCCACAAACAGGCCTTTCATGGCCTCGCGAATTTTATCCCCCGTATCCACTTCCTCCAGGGGGTCTTTTCGCAGCCGATGGCGCAGGCTCATCACGGCCACATTCCGAATGTCCTCGCTGGTCACGCGATTGCGCCCATTAAATGCAGCCAATGCTTTTGCCGCACGGGCGATGGTAATTTCCCCGCGATGCCCGTCAATCTGGAGCCGCAAACACAGTTGCACCACCCGTTCCAGCAATTCGTCTTTGATGTCCACTTCCGCCAATAACTGCTGGGCGGTGGTAATTTTTTGCCGGATTTCCTGCTGCTGAGGTTCCCATTGCTGTAAAAACTGATGCGGGTTCAAACGAAAGGCTTCCGACTGACGCACAATTTCCATCCGGCGGTGCACATCGGTAATGGTTTCCACTTCCACGTAAAATCCAAAACGGTCCAGCAATTGCGGCCGCAGGTCCCCTTCCTCGGGATTGCCGCTTCCCACCAGCACAAAGCGGGCGGGATGCCGCACACTCAATCCTTCTCGTTCCACCACATTCACGCCGCTAACCGCCACATCCAGCAACAAATCCACCAGGTGGTCTTCCAGCAAATTTACCTCATCAATGTACAAAAACCCTTGGTGTGCCCGCGCCAACAATCCCGGTTCAAATACCTTTTCACCGCGCGTTAACGCCGCTTCAAAATCCAGCGTCCCGACCACGCGGTCCTCCGTGGCACTCAGGGGCAAATCCACAAAGGGAACCGGCCGATACCCCTCGTCCGCATGTTCATCCGGGAAATGGTACAGTACCTCCCGGTCTTCTCCCCCCACGGTAATTTGAATCCGAAACGGTTCCACCGGAATAGGCGGTAACAAGGCCGCCAGCGCCCGTACCGCGGTACTTTTGGCAGTGCCCCGGTGGCCCATAATCAACACCCCGCCAATGCCGGGGTCAATAGCGTTTAAGATGAGCGCGCGCTTCATTTCGTCCTGGCCTACAATGGCAGCAAACGGAAAAACCGTGCGTGCGGATTCGCTTTTCATGCCGTCTCCTTCGGAAATTTGCAGCGCATTAAATTATTGCAGAATATTTATGATTGCAAATTTTTCAAATATGTTCATATAATTATTCTGGAATATTTGTCGGGGGGGGCAAAAACATGTGGGTACAAATCTATTTCCCGTTTTTCTGTTCAGGGAGAAAACCGTGTTCTGAATACGAAAAAAGCGGTGGATGTATTTCCCGCCCCTTTCAAAAAAAAGATAGGCAATTTAAACGGAATGGGCTCTACTTTTAAAACGTGGTGTATTTATTAGCGGTACTGCAGTAATTCTCCGTTGCAGAATTTTTAGGGGAACGTTTTAGGAAGTATTTCAATTGTGGGCGAGAAGCAAAGGGCTAATTCTTTTCTTCCACGTTCATGTCTTTCACTTCGGTGGGTGGGGCGGTTGTTTTTTCCTGAACCGGCTCAATGGGGAAG
>WGBF01000243.1 GCA_015494485.1 bacterium
CCACCGGTGCAACCTACCAGTTTGTGATCCCCGGACAGCCTCTCAATACCACGGTACAATATTACCTGGTCGCCTACGATGCTTCAGCCAACAACAATAAAGCGACGTATCCCTTTGGTGCGGACGTTGCCGGCGTAACGGGGAATGCCGCCACCCCGTTTACCTTTCGAATTTCCAGCGAAACGGAAAAAACCTATACCAATTCTACCACCCTGTCCATGGGATTGGGCACCAATACCACCACGATTACAATCCCGGACAACTTTGTTGTTACCGATGTGGATCTGGTGTTGAATGGTACCGGTTCCAACTGGTTGGCCGTGTCTCTGGAGTCCCCATCCGGGAACCGGGCTGGCCCATTTGTGAACAATTCCGGTACCAGCGGGTGGAACAATACCGTTCTGGATGATGAAGCCACGGCCACCATTGCCAGCGGCAGTTCCCCATACAGTGGCAGTTTTCAACCGGATAATGGCTTATGGGCGTTTAAAGGGGAAAACGCCAGTGGTACCTGGACCTTACGGCTGTATGCAGATGCGAATGTTACCAATTTTCTATCCCTTGGGGATCTTACTTCCTGGTCTTTAATCTTTAACGGCGACCCGGATCTGGATCAGGGATTGCCGGTTCAATTGCTGGCGTTTCAGGGAGTGTATCGCAATGGTGCCGTGGGGCTCAGATGGAAAACCGCTTCGGAAATTAATAACGTGGGGTTTGAAATCTGGCGCGCCCTGGAAAACGGCCCCTTTGCCAAAATCGCTTCGTATGAAACCGATCCGGGGCTGCAGGGTGCCGGGAATTCCAATGAGGAAAACCGTTATGTGTTTACGGACCGGCTGGTGGAGGCCGGGCGCACCTATCAGTACAAACTGGTGGATGTGGATGTAAACGGACAGAAAACGGTTCATGGCCCCATTCGTGTGGTAACTGCTCCGGTAGATGTGGACGTGGTGGAAAGCGGTGAGCTCCCCCGGGAATTCGATTTGAAGCCGGCTTTTCCGAATCCCTTTAATCCCAGTACCACCATCCGGTTTGCCGTACCGGTGCGCAATGGCTTCGCTTCGGAAGAAGTTACCCTGGCAGTTTTCGATAACCTTGGGCGCAAAGTGCGCACCCTATTTCAGGGGCCGCTGGCACCCGGCGTTTACCAGCTGCAGTGGGATGGCCAAAACGATGCGGGCCAGGCTGTGGCCACCGGTACCTATTACGTTCTGTATCGGGGCCGTTTTGACCAGAAAACGCAGCGCGTTCTTTTTATGAAATAACCTGCTGTTTTGACCACTCCCCCGGAAGTGAATTTCCGGGGGAGTGATGTGTTCACCTCCGGTGCGGATTCTGTATTGCAAAAGAATTAATTTGACTCCCGAAACTCCCGCGTCTATATTTTACAAAAGCCTGTTTTTTGATAGGGGATTGAACGCGTTGTCCGAAGCATAGCAACGGTCATGTAAAAACAGCCTGGAATACTGAAGTATTATTTTAGGGGAGAGATATGGGTGAGGCGCGCCGCTACAAAATATTGTACATCGAAGATGATTTACCCTCCCGTTTGCTGGTAAAAAAAATTCTTCCACCGGAGAACTTTGAATTTTTTGAAGCCGGCACGGGTCTCCAGGGACTGGAAGTGGCCCGGAAAATTCACCCCGATTTGATTTTGATGGATTTAAATTTGCCGGATATTTCCGGCGCATCGCTGACGGCTAAAATTAAATCCATTGCCGAATTAACCGATGTGGTCATCATTGCTATAACGGCCATGCCGGGAGAAGGCGCGCGGGAACTATCGCTGGTGGCGGGATGCGACGGCTACATTACCAAACCCATTGATACCGTAAAATTTCCCCAGCAGCTCATTCAGTTTCTGGGCGGAAAGAAAGAAGAATTACCCAGCCCCAAACGGGAATTTTACCACATTGAATTTCAACGCCAGTTGGTGGACACCCTGACCCAGAAAATAACCCAGCTGGAAAAATCCAATAAGGAACTGCAACGCCAGAAACAAACCCTGAAGCAGTATTCCACCAAGCTGGAAGAGCTCATCAACATTATTCAGGAATTGCAGATTTGCCAGACACCGGAAGGCATGTCGCGCAAGTTGCTGGACGCCATTTGCCGCATTTTTCGCTTTGACCGGTGCATCCTGCTGGAGGAGGATTACGAAAATTTTCGGTTGCGGGTGCAGTACGCCATTGGAATTCCCCGGGAAGAATGGGAACTGTTTTCCTTCCCGTTTCGGGCTCCCCTGTTTCGGCGCTTGTTTGGGGAACGGCAAATTTTGTACAACCTGACGCTTAAAAATGTGGAAGCTCCCGAAATCCGGCAGGTGCTGGAAACACTGGGAACGCAATCCTTTACAGTGGCATTGCTGGGGGTTCCGGGGCGCACGGCGGAACAAATGTCAGCGGATGAAACGGCAACGGTGCTGCCGGAGGAATCCCGGGAGCAACCGGATCGGGTCATCGAAAACCAGATTATTGCCGAACATTTAAAGGAATACCTGCATTCCGAAATGTTTCACGTGGGCGGGTACTTGTTTCTGGATTTTAAGGAGCCCGGCCGCAAGCTTTCTGGTTACGAAGTCCGGATTCTGGATACCCTGTTACGAACCGCCAGCGTAATTTACCAGAATCTGCACCTGCGGGAGCAGTTAAAGCAGTTGTTTATTCGGGCAGAAAAGGATGCCATTACCGATTACCTGACCAATTTGTTTAATCACCGCTACTTTAAGCAGCAGTTGCAGCGGGAATTTAACCGCGATCGCCGCCACAACGTTCCCTTTTCCCTCCTTATGCTGGACATTGATTTTTTCAAGCAATACAACGATACATTTGGGCATCAGGCGGGGGACATGGTATTGCGCAAAATCGGGAAAATTTTAAAGGAAAATACCCGCTCCTCCGATGTGGTGGCGCGGTATGGCGGTGAGGAATTTGCCATTATTTCCCCGGAATCCAGCAAGAAGGAAGGAGCGATTCTGGCCGAGAAGCTCCGCCGCATTGTGGAATCCACCTGTTTTCCGGGGATTAACCAGCACGGTGGAAAACCAATTACCATTTCCATTGGCGTGGCTGCTTTTCCGGAAGATGCCCAGACCCCCACGGAACTAATTCGCTGTGCCGATGAAGCCCTATACGCCGCCAAGCGGGCCGGCCGCAACCGGGTGGTGGTGTACTCCCCAAACCTGAACCCCATCACCGTTCAAAAGGAAAAATAAAACCCGGTAAAACTGCATGCGTGCCACCGGAATTTTAGTTGCATTCTTCCCTGCCCTCAATGTAATATGGTAATCCCATGAATAACCCGGTAAACACAACACACAGCGCTTTCCGCCTGGTACTTTCGGCCAGTCGCCACCGGCTGGAAGCCGCAGTGGAGCAGCGCCTGCAGCAACTGGTGGGGTTCCCGCCCCGGGCACTGGTCATTGTGGATTCCGCAGACCGGGAGCGCCAGCTTCGGCAGGCGGTTCCCAAGGGCGGAGCACTTCCTGCAGTGCTCACCTGGGAACACCTGGTGCGTCAGTTGCACCCGCTGGTGGATTCCCGTGTACTCCTTTCCCCGGAAGAAGCACTCCCCTTTTTGTTGCGGGCCTGGTGGGCCGAAAAACCGGAATTCCGGGAGCGACTGGTCTTGCCGGTAGGACTGCTGCAGGGGATGTACCGGTTTTTTGAATTGTGGGAGACCCTTCCTCCCGCGCAGCAACAGGCGCTACGGGAGGAAAACCGCGAGCGCCTTCAGGTGCTGTTTCAGGTGTATCGCCGCTACAGGGAACTGGTGGAAGCACATTTTGTTGACCGCTTTCAGATTGCCCGCCGGTTACCCGAATTGGACCCCCGAACACATCCCCATTGGCAGGCTGTACGCCACGTGCTGGTGGAAATTACCGCCCCGTTACGCCCGCTCTATCGGGAGGTGTTAAACCACTGGCAGCGCCAGGGACTACAGGTGGAAGTGTTTCTGCATGTGGGGGAGAATCCCTCCTGTTTTAAAGATATGGAGGAAACCCTCCGCTGGGCCACTGAACAGGCCCCGGCGCCGGAGGTGGTGGAAAATCCCTTTCCACTGGCGGAGCGTTTTTTGCAACTGGAAGCCTCTCCGTTGGAAGCGCGTCACGTGCATCTGGTGCCATTGCCCACCCGCCTGCAGGAAGTGGACTGGGTGGCCCGCAAAATCCGGCAACTGGTGGTGGATGAGGCCGTTCCGTTGTCCGCCATTGCTGTTACGGCAATGGACTTTCCGCGCTACCAACCGCTGATTGAAAATACCTTCCGGGAATACGCTATCCCCCTTGATGGGGGCACATCCCGCATTTTGGCGGAAAATCCCCTGGTGGAAATTCTGTTAACGTTTGCCGAAAACGTGGCCGGTGGAGAACCACTGGCTACAATAATCCCCCTGCTGGAGTCCCCTTTTCTGCAGTACCACCAGCACGTGACGGGGCTGGATGTACCGGAGTTTCTGGCAGAACTGCGTCTGCCGGGGAACGTGGCGGCGCTGATTCACCAGGCGGAGCAACTGGCCCGCTATTACGAAGCCCCCTTTCACGATGATGACCAGCCACCGCCGGAAATGTCGGTTGCCTTCCTGGCGTTAAAAACAGCCCTGGAGGCGCTGGAAGAGGATATTCAACAATTTAAGCAGTGCAGAACGCCAGCAGAGTACGAGCGATTCTATTTGAACCTCATTGAAAAACATGCCGTGCTGCAA
>WGBF01000244.1 GCA_015494485.1 bacterium
AATCAATCACCTCGCGGCGCTGTTCGGGGGTAAGACTGGTGCGCCGGTCAATTTTTTGTTTCAACATCTGAAATACCTCATCGCTCACCAGGTGGTGAATATCCCGCGCCCGAAATTCCTGAATGTGGCAACGGGGGAATGTTTCTGCCAGGGCGTTCACCAGTTCGCTCTCGCTGCGTTGCAGATTGGCCGAATCGAATGTTCCCGTGAGTGTTAGCAGCGGCTTGGCATACGGGGGCAGGCTGTTGATGCGCTCCTCCAGCCGTTGCACTACTGTTTGCCAGGTGTCCTCCGGGGTGAGGGCAATGTGAAGCGGGTGGTAATAGGCTGTTTCCAGCAGGTGCTCCCGGGGGTGGCTTTGCACCCGGAACAGGTTCACCCGCCGGGGATTGATTTCCCGCCGGGTAATGGAAATGGGCGAACCGGGGTACACGAAATATTTGTTTTTTTCGAATTGCAGCGCATGAAAGGTGGTGTGAAAATGCCCGGCCAGGATGTATTGCCAGATTTTACCCCGAAAGGTGACCAGTTGAACCGGCATGTAATAGTGTTCCAGGTCATCGCCGTAGCTGGCGGGATTGCCGCTGATGTCCAGCAATTCCCCATGAAACAGCAGCACGTGGGTAGCCCGGGGCGCCTGATGTTGCGCAACGGCGTTCAGTTTGGTAATGAGGGTCACCAGGGCCTCTTCCGTTACCTGAAGAAACGGAATACCCCAGAAGTAAATATCGTTCATCACCAGGGGCTCTTCGGCATTTAGAAACACGTGAACATTACTTCCCCAGAAATAGCCATCCTGGAAGGCAGAATAATCGTGATTGCCCGGGAGGATCAGGATGGTGCCGTCGAATGCTTGAAATACGCTGCGGATTTCCCCCCGCACCTGTTCGGCATGATAAGCGGCATCGAACAAATCGCCGCTAATGACCACCACATCCACCCGATTTTTGCGCGCCAGCTGCAGGATGGATTGCAGCGCCTGCCAGCGGGCATCGCCCACCTGTTGAATGTGAATGTCTGCCGTGTGAAGGATTTTCATGAACACCGCTCTCCAGGATTAACCAAATATACGCGTTAGAATCTCAAAAGGAAAATGGTGGGGAGAAAAAAGTGAGGGAATAATGAATTGTGTTTGTAATAAAGAATTGGGTGTGTGGATAATGGTTGATTTTATTTTAATTTTCTGCCAGATGAATTTAAAAATACGCTATCCGGTCTTTTAATGGCATCGGACAAATTTTCAAAAGAATTTTTCTTCGGATGAAAACAGTTATATTTGTGTTAGGTGATGAGCATATACGTTGCGCAAATGAGTTTGTAAAATGGAATGGACAAAAAAGCACTTTATTTTTATTGTTGGATTGCATCGTAGTGGAACGTCGGTGTTGCACCGGATTTTACGGGAACATCCGGCCATTAGTGGGTTTACGGATACCGGTGTTTACGAAGATGAAGGTCAGCATCTGCAAACGGTGCTTCCTACTGGTCTGGAACTGGGAGGTCCCGGCCGTTTTGGCTTTCATCCAGAAGCCCACATGGACGAGACCCATCCTCTGGCAACCCCGGAAACTGCTGCCAAATTATGGGAACAATGGCGTCTTTTCTGGGACGTATCCAAACCGTTTTTAATTGAAAAATCGCCGCCCAATTTACTCAGGACCCGGTTTTTACAATACCTGTTTCCGAATAGCTCGTTCATCGCAATACTCCGACACCCCATTGCTGTTGCCTATGCGACGCGGAAATGGAGTAAAACCTCCGTACCGTCGTTATTGCATCATACGCTGTTGTGTTACGAGACGTTTTTTGCAGACCGAATGTTTCTTAAAAGGGTTATGGTGTTACGGTATGAGGACTTTGTTGAGAACCCCTGGTTGTGGACTACGGAGATTCATCGCTGGTTATCTCTTGACCATGCGCACTTTGGGATTAAGGAGGAAATTCGTTCCGGCATTAATGACCGGTATTTTCAGGAATGGGAACGCGATTGGAGTCGCTGGTGGGTGCGCGGATACTGGCGACTGACCGGATTTACTGCGCGCTTGAAGACTCTGGAAACCCGCGCGCAACAATTTGGCTATTCCCTTTACACGCCCCACCAATTAATCCCTGTGGATTGGGATAGTGTGGCCATTCCGTAACCCCGTTGGACATCACCTCCGGGATGCGATACCTGACCGGGATTGCTCTTCCTTCTGTGTATTGATACTGTTTATTTTTGTCCAAGGCTGCCGGGTAATATTTTTACAGTCGCCGAAATATTACTGTTGGAGAGGGGAACATAATTTTTTCATCACATTATCTTGAATCGATATATTAACATTATAGCTATGATTATACTGTTTTTAATCTCTATATCCACAGAAATATTTTGAAATTATTGAATGAAATTTGTATAATAAAGCAAAAGCAATTGGGAATTTTGAGTTCGATAAAATATTAATGTTAGCTTTCAAGAATGAGATTTAGACACACAGCAGGTTTTGGTAAGCGCATTGAATTCTGGATCATCGGCGAGATGTTGAAGGAAGGCTTAGATGTTTACGTGCCACTGGTCGACGATATGGCCATTGATGCAGTAGTAAGGCAATCTGACGGCACATTTATTGAAGTTCAAATAAAAGCGCGCTCAAAAGATGTCATAGAAGGAGATGCGGCTTTGTTCGCAGCTATTCCACATGAAGCGCGAGAAAATTATTGGTTTATTTTTTATTCAGAACGATTGGATACAATGTGGATTATGAGTTCTGAAGAATTCATATCAGAATCTCATCAGAACAAGAATGGCAAGAACGCCGGAAAGCGGAGTATATGGTTCAATGGCAAGCGGAAAAACAAGGAAACGGGAAAATATGAAGAATACATTAAGCCACAGTTTATCAAGTACGTGGCTAATAATTTTAGTCGGTTAAAAGGAAATGAAAGCTAACAATACGCTCGTTCGGACTCAAACTCTGCTGCGCTTCGTTTACGCCGCACAGCTTTGTCGGTATGTTGCAAATTAAACATGATATAAGCAAATATTTTTTAAAAGTGCAGAAAATGAATTTTCCAATCTAAAATGGGTGCTATATAAAAACTGCTTATTTGATAAAACTTCATTATTCTACAC
>WGBF01000245.1 GCA_015494485.1 bacterium
ATGCCCGCCCGCCCGTTTGTAAAATAATGGATTTTGGGAAGTACAAGTACGAACAGAGCAAAAAGGAAAAGGAAGGCAAAAAGAAGCAACATACGATTACGGTAAAGGAAATTCGCCTGCGTCCCAAAACCGATACCCATGACCTGGAAACCAAATTAAAGCAGGCGCGCAAATTTCTGGAGCAGAAAAATAAAGTAAAATTTACTGTTATTTTCCGGGGCCGCGAGTTAATTTATCAAGATATGGGCGTGGATATGCTGGAAAAAGTTGCCGAAGCCCTGGAGGACATTGCATTGCCCGATAGCCCGGCCAAAATGGAAGGGCGTAAAATGATTTTGATAATGAGTCCGAAAAGTTAAACGAAGGGAGTTGAACGTATGCCGAAGATGAAATCGCGACGCGGGGCAAAAAAGCGGTTTAAGGTCACGGCCAGCGGGAAGATTAAACATCGCCGCAATTACAAAAGTCATATTCTGACCAAAAAATCCGCCAAGCGGAAACGGAAATTGCGTAAATACCGCTATGTGGATCCGGTCGATGCACCGCGCGTTCACGAAATGATTCTGGAATAATTTGAGAAATAACGGAGGATTCCAATGCCACGAGCAAAAAATAACGTTGCTGCCAAACAGCGCCATAAAAAAATCCTGAAAATGGCCAAAGGCTACCGCCTGGGTAAGCACCGTCTGTATCGGACGGCGAAGGACCAGGTGGAAAAAAGTTTGCAATATGCTTATCGGGATCGGAAAGCCAAAAAGCGCCATTTCCGTCGTCTGTGGATTGTTCGGATTAACGCAGCATGTCGCCAGAATGGTATTTCCTATTCCAAATTCATGCATTTGTTAAAGGAAAAGAATGTGGCGCTGGATCGCAAGGCACTGGCCCATCTGGCCATGCACGAGCCCGAAGCCTTTAAAGCCCTGGTGGAACAGGTTTCCCAATAATTCCGGGTAACCAAACGGGTTCCATGAGTTGAAAGCAAAAAACGTTTCATTCACGCATGTGGGTGAAACGTTCTTTTTAATGAAGAATGGGGATATTCTCCCGGAAGCATGGATACTGAATCGGAGCGGGTATGGAACAGGAAATCCAGCGCATTCGCGAAAATTTTTTTCAGGAAATTCAGCAGGTTCAGTCTGCAAAGGATGTTGAAGCGGTACGGGTAAAATACCTGGGGCGTAAGGGGCCGGTTCAACAGCTGTTCAAGCAATTGGGAACACTCAATCCGGAAGACCGCCCGCGGGTGGGGAAGCTGCTGAATACCCTCCGCCAGGAGCTGGAAACAGCCGTCAAAGAAAAACAACAGCAGTTTAAAACCCGGGAAAAACGGGAACGCATCGATTTGTCCCTGCCGGGGCGTAAACCACCGGTGGGGCGGAAACACCCCTTAACGCAGACGCTGGACGAAATAAAAGCCATTTTTACCGCAATGGGGTTTACCGTGGCGGATGGGCCGGAGGTGGAAACGGATTATTACAACTTCGAAGCGCTGAACATTCCCAAAAACCACCCCTCCCGCAACATGCAGGATACCCTGTATATTACCGAAGATATTCTGCTGCGCACCCACACCTCTCCGGTGCAAATCCGTACCATGCAAAGCCAACAGCCTCCCGTGCGCATCATTGCCCCGGGACGGGTCTATCGCCGGGATACCCCGGATGCCAGCCATTCGCCATTCTTCCACCAGGTAGAAGGGCTGTGCGTGGACCACGGCATCAGCTTTGCGGACCTTAAAGCAGTTATTTCCGAATTTGCCCGCAAAATGTTTGGTACGGATATTAAAGTGCGCTTTCGTCCCAGCTTTTTTCCGTTTACGGAGCCCAGTCTGGAATACGATTTTAACTGCGTTTTTTGCCGGGGGAAAGGGTGCAAAGTGTGCAAGTACACCGGCTGGATGGAAATTTCCGGTGCGGGCATGGTGGACCCCAATGTGTTTAAAGCGGTGGGGTACGATCCGGAAACCATTACCGGATATGCCTTTGGTATGGGGGTGGACCGAATTGCCATGCTGAAGTTTGGTATTGATGATATTCGCCTGTTTTTTGAAAATGATATGCGGTTTTTAACTCAATTCTAATCAAAGAAAATCAGAACCAATGAAAGCATCCTACAACTGGCTTAAGGATTACGTGGACATTGAACTCGATCCCTACGAACTGGGGGAAAAGCTTTCCCTGATCGGGTTTGAGGTCGAGGAAATCATCGAACAGCGCCTGGATTTTCCCAACGTGGTGGTGGGAAAGGTACTGAAGGTGGAAAAACACCCTAACGCGGATAAGCTGCGCCTGTGTGATGTGGACGTGGGCGGGGAGGTGTTGTCCATCATCTGCGGGGCTCCCAATGTGGCCGAGGGCCAAACGGTGGCGGTGGCAAAAGTGGGTGCCCAGTTACCCGGGGGATTGAAAATTCGCAAGGCCAAAATCCGCGGAGTGGAATCCGTGGGCATGATTTTGTCCGAAGAAGAGCTGGGGCTGGCGGACAAATCCGATGGCATCTGGGTATTGCCGGAGAATGTTCCCTTGGGCAAACCCCTGGCGGATGCCCTGCAGTTCCAGACCGATTACATTTTTGACATTGGCGTAACGCCCAATCGTCCGGACGCGCTGGGGCATATTGGTCTGGCACGGGAAATTGCCGCTATTACCGGCAAACCCCTGCGCAAACCCCAGCCGGAATTTCCGGAGGTACCCCCGTCAGCGGCGGAGGTAATTTCAGTAACCATCGAAACGCCGCAATCCTGTCCACGGTATGCCGCGCGGGTTATTCGCAATGTTACCGTGGGCCCCTCCCCAACCTGGTTAAAGCGGCGTCTGGAAGCGGTGGGAATGCGCTCCATTAACAATGTGGTGGATGTGACCAATTACATCATGCTGGAAACCGGTCAGCCCCTCCATGCGTTTGACCTGGCTAAGCTGGCGGGACCGGCCATTGTGGTGCGGGAATCCCGCAAAGGGGAAACGTTTGTTACCCTGGATGAAAAAGAACACGAGTTACCGGAAGGGACGGTATTAATTTGTGACGCGGAAAAACCCGTTGCCATTGGGGGCATTATGGGGGGCTTAAATTCTGAAGTCAGCGATGCCACCACCGATATTTTACTGGAAAGCGCCTATTTTAAGCCGGAAAGCATTCAATTAAGTGCGCGGGCGCTGGGAATTTCCACCGAAGCCTCCCAGCGGTTTGAACGGGGAACAGACCCCAATGGTGTTCTGTACGCCCAGGAACGCGCCACGCAGTTGCTGGTGGAGCTGGCTGGTGGAGAAGTTCTGCAAGGGGCGGTGGATGTGTACCCCAATCCAATTCATCCGGTGGAAATCGACTTAAAACCGCGCCAGATTAATACCTTGCTGGGGACGGAACTTTCCACGGAAGAAATGGCCCGTATTCTGGAATCCATTGAATTCCAGGTGAAAGGGGAAACGGTGGTTGTGCCCACCTTTCGGCCGGATGTTACCCGCACGGCAGATTTGGCAGAAGAAATTGCCCGGTTGTACGGGCTGGATAACATTCCGGCAGCCGAGTACACCCGAATGCCCTACACCGTACCGGTAAACGAATCCGACCGCTTTGTGGATGAATTGCGTACCATCCTTACCGGTTTCGGGTTACAGGAAGTGTTAACCAATAGTATGATTAATGCCAGTGTGTGGGAAAAATGGACCGGCGAACCGGTGTACCCCATTTTGAATCCCATCAGCGCAGATATGAGTGGCATGCGCAATACGCTGGTTCTGAGTTTGCTCAATGTGGTGCAACACAACATCAATCG
>WGBF01000246.1 GCA_015494485.1 bacterium
GTCTCAAGCCGGGTTGCCTGCTGGCTATGGGGCTCGGGGGTTGCAGGGGTTTCATTTAGTGCATTTTGAAACAAGGCCATAATTTTTTCTTTCTTTTCCTCAACCGTTTCCTGTGGAACCGGCTGGGATTGCGCTGCAGACGCCTCGGGCTGTTTGCGTGCAGATGCTCGGGCAGCTACTGTGTACTGACGGCGATTCTTACCCCGAATTCCAACAACCAGGGCAATTCCTACCAGAAGTCCCACAACAAGTATCCCCCCTACGGTTTGCATGGTGGTAGACCACTGCCAGGGAAACATCATGCGCCCCACGGTAACCGCCAGGGTACTGGAGTCCGCAGAGGCAGATGTTTCCGGAGTGGATTCAGGAATGGAATCCGTTCGAGCCAGTTTTACCGGGGAAACTTCGGGTTTGGTAGTATCCGGAGGTGTAGCCGGTACCGGATTGGCGATTCGATGCTGTTCATACAACCGGGCATAAGCTTCCGCCTTGGTGGGATTCTGGAGTTTCCGATACAGTTCCGCAAGAAAATAATACACGCGGACTGAGTCCGTTTTTCCCCGCAAAGCATTGCGGAAATTAATCTCGGCCAGGCGATACTGCTTCCAGTTCCAGCGAATTTGCCCCGCCATAAAATACGCGTTGCCATGCCGGCGGTTTTGAAACACAACTTTGCGGTAATACGCCAGTGCTTTTTTCAAATCCCCTTTGTTTTGATAATACAACCCCCGGCGATACCAATTTTCCAGGGGGTTTCGGTAGGGTCGATCGTTTACCGCAAGACGCAGTTCTCCCTGTTGGGTGGTGACCTTAAACCCCAGTCGTTCCCAGAAATCCACCACCAGAAGAAAAGCAGATTCCCCAATGGGGATTGTCCGAATGTCCCGAATACCACTCTGTTGCGGTAAACGGCTTTGTGCCAGTTCCTGGGTGATTTTCCGAATATCTTCGGGACTTCCCTGTACCTTCAGTAAAATTTTGTTGGACGGACTGAAATTTAACAATTTTGCGGAAAGGGAACCCCCTAAGCTCACGTGCATCTGGCTGGAATCTTCTGCTGCTACAATTTGAATCTGGGCGGAAAGCCCAATGGTAATGCTCAACAAAAACACAATGCTTAAAAGCAATGCGCCGCTCATCCTAAGCGGAATTGGCCACCTGTCCTTCATGGCTGTTTCCTATATTTAGTTGCACTGGGATTTCAATTTCTATGGTGTTGCCCTTTTCGGAACTGGAAATGCGAACATCCCCGTTGATGTCGCGAATCATCTGTACACTGACGACCAGATTTAAGTTCATCTGATTGCCGGAGCTTTTTTCCGGGTTCTGGAAAGGATTTAAAATTTGGGCGATTTCTTCCGGTGAGTACGGATGCCCGGTATCCTGGATGCGAATGAGAATTTTATTGTCATCCACCTGCCGGGTTTCCACTACCAATTCTCCGCCCTTGGCCATTAATTTTTTAGCCGTCAGGAAAAAATTGAGCAAAATTTGCTGCAAGTAAACCGCACTGGTGGAAATGATCGGAAGGCGTTCCGCCAACCGGGTTTTAATAACAATATTGCGTTTTTCAATCTGGCCTTTAATTAGTTTAATGGTACTGGTAATCAACGGATTTATTTCGACTAGGTCGGAATTATGGCGGGTGTTTTCTTTTGCCAGCATTAATAAGCCCCGAACAATTGTAGCAATGCGCAGTGCCTGCATTTCAATTACCTTTAAGGTATCGGGGGTAACGTTCCCCATCATGGCAATCTGAATTTTACCCAGAATAATTTGAAGGGGATTGTTAATTTCATGCGCAACACCACCCGCCAGCTCACCAACCGTGGCCATTTTTACGGCTTGCATTAAACTGGCCTGGCTGTTTTTCAACTCAATGTGCATGCGTTCCAGTTTTTTGAAAATGGTGGTGTACTGGATGGCAATAGCCCCCTGCATGCCCAGTAAGTTAATAAGCTCCAGGTCACGGAGGCTAAAATGCATTTGTTCCTTCTCTGTGTACAAAATCAAAATGCCCAGGCGGTTGCCATTATTATACAGGGGTGAAAGGACAAAACTGCCCGTGGCAAAAAAGGGAACATCCAATCCAATGACTTCTTCTACCGGAATGACAAACGTTTCCTGCCGTTCCCATATCCATTCCAGAAATCCCTCTTCGTTCATGCGTTCCACCAAACGGGTAAATTCTTCGGAATGGTCTTCGGGGATGAACTTCCAGGTGTCATCCATCAACAACACCACCTTGCCGGCCTTAATATCAATGACCCGACGGCATAGGTTCAACAACGAGGTGGCAATGTATTCATATTCCATGTGCTGGGTAATAATTTCCGTTGCTTTCTGGATGGTTAAAAACTCCTCCAGAGAATCTGAAATTTCCCCGTGCAGTTTTTTGTGATACTCCAGTTCTTCCTTTAACTTGCGAATGTCCTGCTTTAATTTGTTAATGGTAGAAACATAATGTTCAATTAATTCGGCGGCATCAGGGGAACTTCCCGGTGTGAATACCAGATCCTCCGGCGATGACACATCCTGTTGTTTTCGAGTAATGGAAAACATCCCTATTCTCCTATGCTAAACGGTTACGAAATTTCCGATTCGGATGGAACTTCCTGTTTTTTATTAAATAAGGTTAACAAAAAATCGCTCATTTTTTCTCTTTCTTGCCGAAACAATTCCTGAAAATGGTGAACCGCCTGTGGGCTACCGGAAAACGTTTTAACCAATTCATCCAGATTGGCCGGTTCGGTTTCCGGTACTTCCATAAATTCCCCTCCTTCTCCCAGGGTGGCAGCCAGATGGTCGGCAAAATGAATAATGGTGGTTAAATTGGAGGAATCACTGGCTTTCTCCGGTTGATGATGATATCGTATCACCCGCACAATTTTTTCCGGCAAATTCCACCCCTCCGCCAGCCAGGCACCAATTTCCGCATGTGAAAAGCCCCACAGGGAATATTCCGCATGCAAAAAGGGAATTTGACGCTCCTTGGCAAACTGAAATGTTTTTTCAAACAATTTCGGGAAATGTTGAATCATCACCAGGTAGCCAATATCGTGCAACAGCCCGGCGACAAACGCTTCCCCGGCCAGGGCCTGGCGTTGCTGGCGGGCAATTTGACGTGCCCCCATGCCCACCATAAAGGCATGCCGCCAGAATTGTTCAATTTCCCAATCCTGGCGAATATTCTGGGTTGAAAAGCGATCGATAACCGAAATGCTCATAACCAAATCCCGAAGGGCATTAAATCCCAATACCACAATGGCCAGGTTTAAGGTGGAAATTCGCCGTGGAAATCCATAATAGGCGGAATTAGCCAATTTTAAAATACGGGCCGTTAAAACCTGGTCACTGGAAATTACTTCCCCCAATTTTGAAGCCGATGTTTTGGGATTTTCCACTAACTCTAACACTGTGGTGGCAATTTGCGGTAATGTGGTTAATTTTGAAATCGAACGAACTTTCCGCTGTACCGACTCCATGGTGTACATTTTTTCGGTCATTCTACCCCTCTACCTATATTTTAACGTCAATATGCGTTATGTGACCTTGCTCGTCTTTTTCTACAATATTTTCGTGATGCCTGGATTTTGCCTGATGCTTCTTCCGGTCCCCCTCACCGGAATGCGATGCACTTCCTTGCTGTTGCTCCTTATCCCGTAATTTGGTATGGTCTGTTTTTTCCAGATTTGCCGGTTGCTCCTGCAGTCGTTCCAGATACCGTTGAATGGAATTTTCCAAAATTTGCTGATTGATTTCCGGCATTCGATGAATGGATTGGTAAAACCGGTCACTGGATAATGCCCCCGCTTGTAAATATTGAATTTTGAAGGGTACCATAATTTTTCCCTCAGCATATTAAAGAATACAAATAGCATACCAAACATTAAAATCCCCCATAACCCGTTGTTTTTTAATCATTAACGTTTTTACCATTCCACACATTCCGTTGCCGGTGTCGGTTTTTCGTTATCCATGTGCCTGATTTTTAAACAGATAACTCTTTTTTCAACATCCGTTTTAACGTGTTTATGGTTTCCGAATGAATTTGCGAAATCCGGGATTCAGACACGTTCAGTATTTTGCCGATTTCTTTAAACGTAAGTTTTTCGTAATAATACAGGGTAATTGCCAGACGAGACT
>WGBF01000247.1 GCA_015494485.1 bacterium
GCCCACGGCAGCTTCCGGGGGCAGTAATTGCCGTAGCCGGTTCTGTAATTGGGGTGAAAACGCCGGAATGTGCAGCCCCGCGCGTGCCAGGGCGTCCATCGCTAAAATGCCCGGTCCCCCAGCATTGGTAATCACCGCAATGCGTTTCCCGGAGAATGGAGGCCAATAGGCCATCGCCTGGGCGGTAAACACAAAATCCTCATAACCGGTGGCTTCAATGATTCCAGCCTGGCGGTACATTCCCTGCACAATGGCGGTTGGGGTTGCCAATGCCCCGGTGTGGGATGCCGCCGCGCGACTGGCGCTTTCGCTGCGACCGCCCTTCAACACCACCACCGGTTTCTCCGGGGTGATGTGGCGGGCAAGGGTAAGAAACCGTCGGGGGTCGTCCAGGCCCTCCTGGTAAAGCATAATGACCCGGCTTTCCGGGTCCTGGCCCAGATACTCCAGAAAATCCAGTTCGGTCAAATCGGCCTTGTTGCCCACACTCACCATCTTGGCAAAGCCCATGTGAGCGCGGTTGGCCGTTTCCAGAACAGCGACAGCCAGCGCCCCGGACTGGGAGACAAAGCTGATGGCGCCCGGCAGAGGCTGGGTGGGACTAAAACTGGCGTTCAGGCGATATTGGGGATGGGTGTTGAACAATCCCATGCAGTTGGGACCCATAAAGCGAATGCCATACTCCCGTGCAATGCGGACCAGCTCCGCTTCCATCTTTTTGCCGTCTTCCCCCACTTCCCGAAAGCCAGCGGTTATGATTATCACGTGGCGGATTCCCTTTTCGCCACATTGAATTAACGCATCGCGTACCAGGTCCCGCCGAACCATAATTACGGCCAGATCCGGAACCTCCGGCAATTCCGCTACCGAAGGAAAACTGGGTACCCCTAAAATAACCTCTCCGCTGGGGTGCACCGGGTAAATTTTTCCGGTAAAGCCATAGTCCAGCACGGCCTTTAAAAACATGTGGCCCAGCGAACCGGGTTTGCGGGAAGCCCCGATGATGGCAATGGAGCGCGGTTCAAAAAACGCTTTAAGCGAAAGGTAGGGTGTGGTCATTGGATTGTTGTCCTGCAATTTTTTCCACCACTTCCAGAAGTTCCTGTATGTTTAACGGCTTGCGCAAAAATGCCTCGATGTCCAGGCTCAGCACATCTTCCGGATGGTACAAATGCGAATAGGCCGTCATTAAAATAACGGGCACCTCCGGCCGCCGTTGTTTCATGCGTTTGGCAGCTTCCATGCCATTCAGAAACGGCATCTCCACATCCAGCAGAACAATGTCATACGGTTCCGTGCGGAAAAAATCCCATGCCTGCTGCCCGTTTTCCGCGGTGGTGACCTGATAGCCAAAGGCAATAAAGGCGTCCCTTAATGTATCCAGCAGGTCCCTGTCGTCATCGGCAATTAATATCCGGTACATGTTACTCCACCCGTTTTATGACCAGAATGGTCACATCGTCCTGAAAGCCCGTGTGCTTTACAAAATTCCGCAAAAAGCGAATCAGTACCTGGGCAAATTCGTCGGCGTTGAGTCCTTTGGCAGAATCTACAAAATTTTTAATGAACTCCAACCCCAGCATGTCACCGCGGTGGTTGGTTGCTTCCGTAACGCCGTCGGAACATAAAAAGAGCAGGTCGCCCGGCGCAATGGGAACGTGTTCTTCCTGGTATTCCACCCCTTTTAAAATCCCCACCGGAAGTCCCCCGCTGGTAAGTTCCCGCCAGGTGGTGGACGATTGGGAAGAATGAATGAGAGCCGGCGGTACATGCCCGGCATTCACGTACCGCAGCGTGTGGTTTTCCAGGTCAATGGTACCCCAGAATAGGGTGGCAAACTTGTCCGCTGCTGTAAAGGCGTACAAATGATTGTTAATTTTTTGAATCAGTCGGCTGCCGGAAAAGCCTTCCTCTTCCACCAGGGCGTGGAACATGGCATGCAGGTTGGACATCAGCAGGGCAGCCGGAATACCTTTGCCGGAAACATCCGCCAAGACAAACGACAAACCGTAAGGGGTTTCGAAAAGGTCGTAATAATCACCTCCCACCTGGCGTGCCGGTTCCTGAAAGGCAAATATCTGGTAACCCGGAATGTGAATCGGCCCCCTGGGTAACAAATCCCGTTGAATTTCGCCTGCCACCGTCATCTCATTTTCCAGGCGCTGGCGCTCCAGTTCCGCCTGAAACAGCTGAGCATTTTGAATGGCAAGCGCAATGTAATCTGCAAATGCCAGCAAA
>WGBF01000248.1 GCA_015494485.1 bacterium
CCGCCAACGCCCGTTATCGTCGACTAAAAGAGACCTATGTAATTCAAGGACAATCCGTACGGGCATTTGTTGAGGAAATGAATTTCGATGGGTAAATATCTGCTACAACTATCGGAGGTTACCGGCCCGGAAGAGGTCGGTAGCAAAGGATGGTTCCTGGTTCGGGCATCCCGGGCAGGCTTCACCATTCCGGAAACGGTGTTTGTCTCCGTGCAGGCGTTTCACGCATTTATCCGTCGGCGCCAGCTGGATGAGTTCATCGCTGAATTGCAGCATAAATTGAATGAAAATGAATCGCAGCAAAACTGGGAACCGCTTGCGGCGCGCATCCGCAAAGCGTTTGAAGAAGCCGAGCCCCTGGAAGAACTGGTTGACGAATTGGAACAATACCGCGCCCGGTTTTCCTGGCTCACAAACCACCCCCTGGCAGTACGGTCTTCCGGCGTCAAGGAAGATAGCGTAGACCATTCCTTTGCCGGTCAGTTTGAAACACTTTTGAATGTGGAACCAACATCCAGGGCCATTCTGGCGGCCATCCAGCGGGTTTGGGTATCGGAATGGAACTGGCAAAATATTGTGTACCATCAGAAAAAAGAATTACCCCTCTCCAACATCGGCATGGGGGTTATCCTCCAGCGCATGATATCGCCTTCCTATTCCGGCGTGGTGTTTACCATGAATCCCACCGGCACCGGGGAAAAAGAAATGATTATTGAATATGTGGAAGGGTTGGGCGAACAACTGGTCAGCGGGCAGAAAACCCCGGAACGGGTGGTCATTGACCGTACAAAATGGCAACCCAGGGCGGGAAGTGAACAGGCCCTTTTAAACCGCTATCCGGAGTTGCCCCGGTATTTTATGGATATCGAGAAAGAATTTGACATGTTTGTGGACGTGGAGTGGGCCATTGAAAACAACCGGCTGTTTATTTTGCAAATCCGCCCCATTACCAAACTCCAGCCGGTTTCTTCCCCCAATTATTTGTGGACGGATGAGAATGTGGGGGAGGTAATACCGGATGTAGTCACACCATTTAGCTGGAGTATTTTAAATCCCATTGTAAACGGCGCATTTCTTTATTTTATCCGCAAAAGTGGCTTGCCGGTGGATGCCGATTTGCAATTGTTCGGCTTGTACAAAAACAAAGTGTATTTCAACAGTACGCTATTTAATGAAGTATTGCAGAATTTTTATTTACAACCGGAAAAAGACGGCCAGGGCGGAACCCGAAATAAATTGAGTGTACTGGTAAAACTTCTGCCGCGCCTGATGTGGGTCGGTTACCGGATATTGCGGTTAACCCGCATTTTACCAAAGGAAATTTACCGGACAGAGCGGGAATATCACCAGAATAAAACCCAACGCTCATCTGTTGCGCCCCAAATTTCCCCTCAGGAAAGCTTACAGGCAATGAAAAATATCCTGGAGTATCAGCATTTTGTAATGGGGCTGCACGTTTCCTGTACTATTATGGGGGAATTCTTTTATCAGATTCTGGATAAACTGGCCCATTCCTGGATGGAGGCAGAGCAGGTAATCGGGGCAGAAGCCATGTTGCAGGGCATTGGGGAAGCGGAAAGTATCCGGAGCGGATTGGCTTTGCGGAAGCTGGCAGCCGAAATTTCCCGTTATCCGGAAATCAAAACCCTCTTTTTGGAAGAGCCTCCGGAGCACATCGAAGCCAGATTGGAGACGGTGGAAAACGGAAAACAGATTCTCTCCCGCTTACGGGAATTTTTTGCCGAATTCGGGCACGGTTCATTACATGAATTCGAATTATTTTATCCCCGATGGTCCGAAGACCCCTCATATATTTTCAATACCCTGCGGCAGTATCTGGAGCTGGATACCCTGCCGCCGGAAGTCACCTTTAATAAGGCGGAACGAAAACGCCGCGTGCAGGAAGCCGAGCGCCGATTAACCGGCCCGTTGAAACCCGTGAAAAAAATCATCTTTGGCTGGGTGCGCCGCAAAGCCGAATTTTTTACCACCCATCGCGAAAATTTAAAACAGATTTTGGTTCGCGAGCATTACCGCTTAAAACAACACCTGATGAATATCGCCCGTTTCTTTCACTTCGGGGAGTGGATTACCCAACCGGAAGATATTTTCTTCCTTACCCTGGATGAAATTGAACAGCTGCTTTTGCGGGGGAAATTACTGAGTGGGGAGCCCCTGGCGTTTGTGGCACATCGTAAAAAAGAACGGGAAACATTTTTAACCTTTCAGCACCCCAAGCGCATCCGGCAAATTGGGGACCAATGGATTCCGGAAGTGGACGAGTCCCGGAAACCGGCGGTAGGCCTGACCGGCATTGGGTGCAGTAACGGGGTGGTGGAAGGTGTAGCCCGGGTGATTACCTCTGAAGAAGATTTTTCACAGGTTCGGCAGGGTGACATTCTGGTTACCGTAGCCACCAATCCGGGGTGGACGCCTTTATTTGTACTGGTAAAGGGCGTGGTAACGGAAATCGGAGGCGCCCTGTCCCACGGAGCCATTATTGCCCGGGAATACGGCATTCCCATGGTCGCGGGTGTTCCCGAGGCTACCCAAAAAATTCGCAATGGGGATTGGATACGCGTGGACGGCACTCATGGGAAGGTAGAAATTTTACAGCGGGAAACCGAGAAGTCGGATGGATAGGGTTCTCTTTATTCCCAGTGATCACGGCGGCGGCATGGGACATGTATCCCGCTGCCTTTTTTTTGCCCGTCGGCTGAATGAACAGCAGGTCCCTACTGCCATTGTCCTGGAACAACAGCACTATCAACAGCTTCAAACAGAGCCCATTCAGAAATTTTTATTGAACACCCGGCGGGAAAGGTGGCTAACCTACCACATTACACCGCCTTTTCGCGATGGATTGCGTCTGGCCCGTTTGATCACCCGGCGTCCTGTATTTGTGGAGTTTTCCGGGCTGGCCTTTCAAGTACCGCGGGATGGCTACCTGAACACCGCCATCACCGAGCGCCGATTCCGGCAACTGGTCGCCATTGCGGAATCCTTTAAACCCACTGTATTAGTAGGTGATGCCCATTTTTTAACCCGGCTTCTTGGGAAGTATCTGGATATTCCCGTGGTTCAAGTCACCCGGCAGGCCGGGTTCCCGCCCCGGCCGCAGTTTGTATGGTGGAAGGATGTCCCCTCTGGCATCCAGCCTCCGGATGCCCTGGCGCCGTTTCAATCGTTGCTGGATCGAATAGGGTTGGACAATGTGCAGCGGGCGGAAGATTTACTCCGGGGCGACCGCTATATTATCCCGGCCATCCCGGAAATTGAACCGGTATCCGCTGAGGAAAGCGTCGTATACGCCGGGCCGTTTACGGAAATTCCCTCTGGAGAAAACATTGCTTCTGAAAAAACGCTGCCCCTGGTGTACGTTACAATCGGAGGTGGGGCCGGCCGGGGGGTGGTAAAACCCTTTTTTGAGAAGATAATCCGGTTGTTTCATCAGCACCCTGTTCGGGTTCTCATCAGCACTGCCGGAAAAGTCTCGGCTAATTCGCTCCGGACACCTTCCCCCAATATTGAAATTCAGGATTGGGTGGATGGTCGGAAAACCATTGCGGAAAGCAGCGTCGTGATTTTTCATGGCGGATACGGCACGTTTATGGAAGTGTTGAGTATGGGGAAAGCGGCACTTGTCATTCCCTCACACACTGAGCAGGAGGGCAACGGACGCCGCCTGGAGGCATTGCAGGTGGGGAAGGTAAGTTTGCTGCACAACCCGGAAGAACTGGAACCGTTGCCCTTTCGCTGGCGATACGGCCCGTTTCAAATGCTGGCGGCTTTTTCCTTGCAGCTTCATGAAGAGGAAATCTTGCACCACACCATAAGTTTATTGGAAAATCCGCCGATGGATAGATTGCAGCGGATTCAGAAAACATTACTGGAAGCCCAACACCAAACGGATTTTCGCAAGCTGGTCATGTTCTGAATGGAAAATACTGGTGATTTGTACAAATGGCTGCAACCCGGTGGATTGTGTTCATAACGGGAACAAGTGGAAGAGAATGGGTTGCAGCAGGGAATGTGGGGTATTTCGATGGGATTAACGGGTATTAAAAAAAGAGCGGGAATGGTGTACCGGGATTTCTGGTACCAGGTGCATTTGACCCTTGGGCAGTATCCGCCCCTGTATTATGCGGTGTTTGCCCGCCGATATCCCTTCAGTCATATGCGGGTAACGCCAAACACACAGGTGTGCATCGAGGGATTTCCGCGCAGTGCCAATTCCTACGCGGTGGTGGCATTTAAACTGGCCAATCCGCAGGTGCCCATTGCCCACCACCTGCATGTGCCCGCACAAATCCTGGAAGCCGTTCGGCGGAATATTCCAACAGTATTGGTCATTCGGCATCCGCAGGAATGTGTGGCTTCGTTTATGGTGTTTCAGCGGTCAGAGCGACCTGCTCCGTATTTAAAGGCGTACATTCGCTTTCATCAGGCGGTGTTGCCGGTTGTGGAACGGGTGGTAGTAGCGGATTTTCACCAGGTGGTCACAAACATCAATGACGTTATTGCGGCGCTGAATGCCAGATTTAATACCCGCTTTCAGTTTGTGGCGGATTTGCCGGGGCAGCAGGAGCGTATTTTTGCCCGGCTGGAAGAAATTAATCGCCAGTTTTTTAAGGGGGACCAGTTAAAGTCCATGCGGCCCGATGAACACCGCAAACAATTAAAAATTGCTCTGCAACACCGGATTGAAGCGCACCGACTGTTCCCGGAAGCAGAAGCGTGGTATGAAAAAATGCGACAATACTGTTTTCAGCCCGTTCCGGAAAATGCAAGGGATTAATGTGGACGCGGTCCGGGGCCTATTCCGAAGGCCGGGAGCCGATGCTTCGATGGACAAAACAGACGCGTATTAAAATTTATTTCGCATGGAAAATTACAACGACATAAAAGATCGTTCGGCGCGGTCGGTAAAGTGGGTGGGCATTGCAGAATTGTTTATCCGTGGGATTCAATTTGTGACCTCCCTGTTGCTGGCCCGGCTGCTGGTACCTGAAGATTTCGGTGTCATGAGTCTGGTTTTTGTGTTTATTAATCTGGCTTACGTGGTGTTTGATTTTGGGTTTACGTCGGCGCTGATTCAAAAAAAAGAAGTCTCCGAACGGCATTTCAGTACCACCTTTGTCGCGTATGTGGTGAGTGCCGGTGTTTTTATTGTAGCGGTGTTTTTGAGTGCACCCTTTCTTGCGGAATTTTTTAAAGTCCCCTCGTTGCGTCCCATGTTGCGTGTCCTGGCATTCATTTTTGGGTTTTACACTTTAAGTGCGCTGCCAAAGGTCATGTTAATGCGGGATTTACATTTTCACCGATTAAGCCGGTTTCAAATGGCGGGTTCCATTGGTTATGCCATCGTGGCCATCAGTATTGCCTGGATGAAAGGCGGTGCGTGGTGTTTCATTTTTGCGGCATTAACGGAGCAGTTCATTATAACGCTACTGGTCATTAACGCCAGCGGGTGGCGGCCCTCTTTTGATTTTGACTGGCAGGCATTTAAGGAATTGTTCCACTTTGGCGGTAATGTGTTGGCAACCCGCATTGCCGGTTATTTGAATACCAATATCCCCCAGATCATTATTGGCCGAATGCTGGGTACCGCCACACTGGGATTTTACACCTTGGCGTATCAATTAATCGATTTTCCGGTTCAGCGAATTTCCAAGAATATATTGAAAGTCATGTTTCCGGCATTCTCCCGATTGCAGGATTCGCCCCGGGAGTATCAGGAAATGTACCAGCAAACCATTTATTTCCTGGCGCTAATTACCTTTCCCATTTTTATCGCATTGTTTTTACTGGCGCCGGACCTGGTGCCGTTTCTCTATGGAGAAAAATGGTTGCCCGCCGTATTTCCGCTGCAGGTGCTATCCGGTTTGGGGTTAATCCGTTCCTTGTGGACAACAGCCAGCGTGGTATTTTTGTCCAAGGGGAAACCCCAGATTGAGCTTCGGTTGCAACTGGCATTGCTTATTGTGTTAGCCCCGGCGTTGTACTGGGCATCAACCCGCGGATTTACCGTGCTTTTAATGGCGCTTCTGGTGTGTTACGCCGGACTCCTGCTGGGCGGATTTGTTCAGGCCATGAAGCTGGTAGAATTTCCGCTGAAAAAATTGGGCCGCATCTTAAGTTTGCCGGCGCTGGCCTCCGGCGTGTTCTGGATAATCGGAGAAGGGGTGCGTCAGATCCCGTTGCTTTCCGGGCATCAATTGATTACCATGGTGTCCATTGCCGTGTTGGGGGGCGGAGTGTATGTATTCCTGACCTTTCGAACCGATAAAAGTTTGTACCGAAAAATAGGAAAGTTTATTGCCGCATGAATTCATCTGAGAATACCATACCCGTTTATCCGGTGGTGATTATCGGCGCAGGGCCGGCAGGGTCCACTGCCACCATTTATTTCCAGCGGGAGGGAATCGCTCCCCTGCTGGTGGACCGGGAAACGTTTCCGCGGGATAAGGTGTGCGGGGATGGAATTCCCATGAAAACATTCAATCTGTTAACCGACCTGGGATTTGATGAAGATAAGCTTTTCCGGCACGGGTATAAAATTCATCAGTTGAACGTGTACTCCCCGGACCACCAGCGAACCCGTTTTGGAAACCTAAAACGGGATGCTTCCACCAAAAGCGGCTGCATTCCCCGCTATGTGTTTGATGATCTGTTGTTCCAGAAAGCCCGTCAGCATGCCGCAGATGTGTGGTTGAATCACCGGTTCGAAAGCTACCAGTGGGAGGCAGATGGCACCATGCGTGTCACGCTGGTGGATTTAACCTCCGGAGAAAAAAAATATGTGCGCACCCGGTTGCTGATTGGCGCTGACGGCGGCAAATCCCGTGTGGCCCGGGCAGCGGGCTTGTTACAGAAAAACCGGACCCACCGTTTTGATGGACTCCGCCAGTATTTTACCGGAAAAACGTTTGACCCCACTGTTCACCTGATTTACGATGAACGGACACTGCCGGGGTATGTGTGGGTTTTTCCAGTGGGAGAAACCCGCGCCAATGTGGGCATCATGACGGACCGATCAGTGCGGGAGCGGTACGGAAAGACGATTCGGGAGGTATTTGAAGAGGTTCTGGCCACCAATCCCGATGTTCGACGCATTCTGGACGGGGCCCGGCCTGAAGATGAGATACACGGCGCTCCGTTGCCCCTGGGGAGTTTACCGGGGCCTCGCATTGCAGACGGTGTGATGCTGGTGGGGGATGCCGGGGCGTTTATTAACCCGGTAACCGGAGGCGGAATTTATTTTGCCATTTTAACTGCCCGGGAAGCGGCCCGCATTGGCAGCCGGGCGGTTCGTGAGGGGGATACGCGGAAACCGGCACTGGCGGAATATGAAAACTGGTGGCGAAAGACCATTCTACCCGGTTTTGAATATTCCGACAGGTTACGCTGGTGGTTCAAAGATGAAAAGCGCGCCCGCTGGTTTTTGAACAAATGCAGTACCAACCGGATTTTTGCCAATTTTTTCATTGCCGTGTACGGCCGCCCACTCCCCAAACGGATTTTCTGGAATCCGCTATTTTGGTTAAAAATTCTTTTGCATCGCGGATGAAATTTTATTATTAATTTTTAATTTTAGTGGCAATGTCACAAGGGAATGGGGATTGATTTTTAACTTAGGGAATATTAAATGGGGGGAAGTAAGCGCATGAACCGCATTGCAATAATATTTGTATTATTTTTTTTCTCATCCATTGGATTTGCTCAAATCACCTGGACGGAGAACGTTGTCAGTAACACCATTACCGGCGCCAAAAAGGTTGTTGCCACCGATCTGGACAATGATGGGGATTACGACCTGGTGGTCACAGCCAATCCCGAAGGCAGCAATCCGGAAGACCCCAACGCACCCAATGTGA